>JBAQLW010000175.1:0-1617 GCA_049302175.1 Rectinemataceae bacterium | reverse complement strand
CCTGATCACCGGCATCTATACGCCCACCGAGGGCAAAGTATTCTTTGAAGGCAAAGACATCACCGGCCAAAAGCCCTACAAGATCGTTCAGGGCGGCATAGCCCGCACCTTTCAGAACCTCAGGATTTTTTCCAACTTGACGGCCATCGACAACATCAGGATAGCCCGGCACTATACAACGAAATCAGGGCTTGCCAGTTCGATTCTCCGCCTTCCCTCCTTCAAGAAGGAAGAAAAGGATGTAAAAAAAGACTCGGCTGCCCTTCTCGACCTCATGCACCTCTCCCAGCGAGCAAACGAGCAGGCGAAAAATCTCCCCTATGGCGAACTCCGCAGGCTGGAAATCGCCCGCGCCCTCGCCACCAAGCCCAAGCTCATCCTTCTCGACGAGCCCGCGGCCGGCATGAATCCCAAGGAAGTCGAGGAGCTCATGAAGCTCATCGTGCGTATCCGCGACGAATTCAAGGTCACGATCTTCCTTATTGAGCACCACATGAAGGTGGTGATGGGCATCTGCGAGCGGATCAAGGTCATCGATTTCGGGGAGACAATTGCCGAAGGCCTGCCCGAAAACGTCGGCAAGGATCCGAAGGTGCTGGAAGCCTATCTCGGAAAGAGGGGTGCGTGATGCTGGTCGTTAAAAACCTCAAGGTGAACTACGGAAAGATAGAGGCTATAAAGGATGTATCCTTCGAAGTCCCCGACGGCAAGATCGTCACTCTGATCGGAGCCAACGGCGCCGGAAAGACCACTACCCTCCGCGCCCTCTCCGGCCTCGAGAAATGTTCGGCCGGAAGCATCGTGCTCGATGGCGTCGATATCACCAATCGTGACGCCCATAAGCTTGTCCCGATGGGGATCAGCCATGTACCCGAAGGCCGCAAGATTTTCCCTACCCTGACCGTGAAAGAGAATCTTGAACTCGCGGGATGGACGATCAAGGATAAAAAAATTGTCCGGCAGAGGATGGAGGAAGTATTCGCGATCTTCCCGCGTGTCAAGGAAAGGGCTAGCCAGCTAGGCGGAACCCTCTCGGGCGGTGAGCAGCAGATGCTGGCCGTTGGCCGAGCCCTCGTCACCGGTGGCAAGCTCCTTCTCCTCGATGAGCCTTCGATGGGGCTAGCCCCCGTTCTCGTGGACGAAATTTTCGAGCAGATTGTCGCCATCCACAAGCGAGGTACGACGATCCTCCTCGTGGAGCAGAACGCGGCCGAGGCCCTGGACATCGCCGACTTCGCCTATGTGCTCGAGGTGGGCTACACGACGATCAGCGGACCCGCGAAGGAGATCGCCGCCGATCCGCGGGTGAGGGAAGCGTATCTGGGGGTTTGACCTAGGAAGACAAGATTACAGGACGGAATTGGATACACAGGCAGGGCTGAACCTGCCCGCCATAAAGCCGATGCGCCAGGGTCAGGAGATAGTACAAAAGGGCAATCCCTAGTATGACTTCATGTCAATCAGGTATGCCCTCCTCAGTTTTCTCAACTGGAAGCCCTTCCGCAGGGCTGGCCGCCCTCGCCTGCGAAACGGACTTCGTATCATCCAACGAGTTCTTTAAAAAGGCCGCGCAGTCGATCGCCGAGGAGGTTCTGGCACGAAAGCTGACTGCATCAA
>JBAQLW010000174.1:0-6385 GCA_049302175.1 Rectinemataceae bacterium | reverse complement strand
GCCTTGGGAAAATCCGAGAGTTTGGCCAGGCCGTAAATGGCCACAGGTCCCCATGATGTCAATCGAGCTATGAGGATGGCCGAGGGTATAAAGACGGCATAGCTGATCCCTACGTCCACCCAGACTCCCATCATCATATCGCCTCCAGCCCTGGAGATGGCAAATTGGGCATTTATGAAGCACCAGAGCGGCAAGTACAGCCCAATCACGAAAACAAGTCCTCGGGTAACTCCCCTCGCTTCGGCGGACAGGTTGGAGAAGACAAGAGGAATCGCCAAGGTGGAGGCGCAGGCGGCAACAAGGGCGCCAAAGCCGAGGACGACTGCCCCGGACAGTATCCATCGCGCTTTCGCCCTCCCCTCGTCCAGCTTTCCAGCCCCCAGCGTCATCCCGAGGATGACATTCGTAGAGGTGTGGATGGCGGGAAAGACCAAAAAGATGAGATTGGCGATCGTGAAGCCCGCTGCCATGCCGGCCACCGTCTCAGCCCCTCCCCTCCCATTGTAGATTGCCACTATCACTGTCTCGGACACGACCCAGTCTGTTTCGGAGAAGAGCATCATCCCTGATTTTGAAAGAATTTCCTTGAAGAGGTTTTTGTTTATCCTGAAAAGCGCCGTGGCTTTGATTGCCCATCCGGGTTTTATTGCCTTCACCATGAGGAGGAAGGCGGCCGCCTCAAAAATCCGGGCGATGACGGTAGCGATCGCCGCACCAGTGACTTCAAGACGAGGCGCGCCCAGATTGCCGTATATGAGCACCCAGTTGAGAAAGGTGTTTATGAAGGCAGCCGAAACCGACACGAGAAGAGGCACCTTCGTGATCCCGATATCACGGAATGAGGAGCTCAGGGCTGCCGCAATGCCGATTGGGATGAAGCTTGCGGCCACAGCCCTCAGGTAGGATGCGCCTTCCTCGACAATGGCATCGACCTGGACGTTCCCTCCGAGCATCAAGCCTATGAGAGGCTCAGCCAGAAAGAGACAGATGAGGGTGTATGCTGCCGAGATGATCAGAGCCAGAATGAGCTTGAACCTGAAAGCCTGCCTCATTCCCTCCCTGTCGCCGGCGCCTCCGTGCTGGGAAAGGTAGATGCCTCCCGCCATGCATGCTGTGTTGATCACCACGAGGTAGATGAAGTTTATCTGGTTGGCGACGTTGACGCCCGCCATCTTGGAGTCGCCGAGGGCCGCCACCATGAAATTGTCGACGAGGGACACAAAACCTGTCAGAAAAGACTGAAGCATAACGGGAATGACGAGAATCAGGGCGCTGCGGTAAAAACTCGCCGGACCGAGAAACGATGCTGTCGGCTGTAGGAGGCGCCCTGCTTTCATGCTTGCTCAGCGCTTTTCGGTGACGTCGAGATTGTAGTCTCTTATCTTGTTGAGGAGGGTTCTCCGCGTAATCCCCAGTTCAGCGGCCGTCTTTTCCCGGTGATTGCCGTTCCGGCGCAGGCATTCGATGATAGCCCGCTTTTCCATCGCCTCTAGGGTCCCGTCCTTACCGTCGCTCTCGCCCTTCCCCGCCTTGGCGGGCTCCGATGCGGCCGGTTCTGATGCTATTCTCGGCGCTATGAAATCGAAGTCGCGCGGTTGGAGCAGATCGGAATCGGTGAGTATGCATGCCCTCTCTATGGCATTCTCAAGTTCCCTGACGTTGCCTGGAAAATCATGCTTCATGAGGACCTCTATCGCTTCCCTGCTCAAGCCTTCGATCTTCCTGCCCATATCCGAGGAAAAGCGGGTGAGGAAGGCTCCCGCGAGGAGGGGTATGTCTTCCCTTCGCTCGCGCAAGGCCGGAAGTCTTACCCTGATGACATTTACCCTGTAGTAGAGATCCTCCCGAAACCGCCCCGCCTGGACTTCCTTCTCGAGGTCCCTGTTGGTGGCGGCCAGGACACGCACATCTATAGGCGTCCCTTTCAATGAACCAAGCCTTTGCACCTTCCTTTCCTGGAGAACGCGCAGGAGCTTTACCTGGAGATGGAGAGGCAGCTCGGCTATTTCATCGAGAAAGAGGGTTCCGCCCTGGGCGCTTTCGAAGAGGCCCTGCTTCCTGGTATCCGCGCCGGTAAAAGCCCCTTTTTCGTAGCCGAAGAGCTCGCTTTCAAGGAGGTGTTCGGGAAAAGCCCCCATGTTTATTGGCAAAAAGGGACCCTCACGCCCTGACATGTTGTGGATGAGCCTTGCGGCCACTTCCTTGCCCGTTCCGCTTTCACCTGTCAGGAGGATCGTCGCCGCCGAGGGGGCGGCCTTGCTCAGCATCCGCACGATATCCTTCATCTTCGTGCTCTCGCCTATCATTTCGCCCGCCTTCCTTGTCTCCCGCATGCCCGCGCGAAACGACATGGTCAGGCGGCGATTCTCCACGGCCTTCTTGATGCGGATGAGAAGTTCATCGGGGTCGAAGGGCTTGACGAGATAGTCATAGGCTCCAATCTTCATCGCCTCGACGGCATCCTTGATCTCCCCATGAGCCGACATGACAATCACGGGAATGTCGGGACCTTCTTCCTTTACCCAGCGGAGAAGTTCCATGCCATCGATGCCGGGCATCCGCAGATCGGACACGAGGGCGTCATAGGACTCTTCCTCTAGCTTCTGTCTGCCCGAAAGGCCATCCAGGGCTATCTCCGCCTCTATGCCGTCGGGCTCGAAATAATCCTTGAGCGAGAGCGCCAACTGTCGTTCATCATCCACAATCAGAATCCGCATCGCCTTTCTCCCCATTTTTTTCGAATAATCGTTGAATTTGACAACCGACGGCTTATACTAAAGTCTATGAGCATTTCCGCCGCTATCGCCCCGCGAAACGAAAAGCTCCGCGTTCGCAATCCCGTCGTCTCGGGGATTTTCTATCCTTCAAAACGTCAGGATTTGGACGAGAAGATAGACAAGCTCCTCGCCTCGGCGGCCCATATCGTAGATCGCGATCCTGAAATTGGTGCCTGCTCGGCGATAATCAGTCCTCACGGCAGCCTTGACTATTCGGGGGCCATCGCGGCTAAGGCATGGAAAGCCATATCCACACGCGATATTCGAACCATTGTCATACTCAGCCCTTCGCACCGCAGCTTCGAGCCGGGCATCTTCATGCCCGAGTCAGAGGCTTTCTCCCTGCCTTCGACCACATTCTTCATCGACAGACTCGCCGTCGAGGCATTGCTACATAGTAGCACAAGCCTCAATCTTAGCGATATTCCCCATTTCGAGGAACATTCGATAGAAATGCAGCTTATTTTCGCCGCCCGTTGCTTTCCCCACGCCCTCATACTGCCCATCATCATCTGCGGCGCCGACGATCAGATTCTGGACGCCCTTTTCTCCAACCTTCGCTACATGCTAGGCGACAGGCTTCCATCGACGCTCTTGGTGCTGACGACTAACCTCGCTGTCGACACCGACGCCGACAGCTGCCTGAAGCGGAGTGCGGCCTTCGTGGAATCGGTCGAGAAAGGCGACGCGGCGCAGCTATCCAGTTTCTATGGCTCGGAACCATCATTCTGCGGAGGGAGTATCGTCGCTGCCTACATGCGTTCGTCCTTTTTCTCAGGTAGTGCTGCCATCATCTACGGATTGGGGAGTTCCGTCGCCTTTGCCGAGGAAGGCGAACCGATCGTAGGTTATGCCGCGATCGGCTTCCAAGGTAAGGTTGTATGATTTTTGAGCTGTCGCGTGAAGACAAAAGGACCTTGTGCGCTCTGGCGCGGGAAGCCATCGAAGCAGGCCTCTCCGGCAGAAGCCCCTTGCTCCCCTCGCCATCCGGCGCCTTGCGAGAGCATGCCGGAGCCTGTGTTACCCTTCATGAAAACGGCAGGCTCCGCGGTTGCATCGGACGCATGGAGAGCGGACGCCCGCTCCTCGAGACCATAGCCGAAATGGCATACAGCGCCGCCTTCGAGGATCCGCGCTTCGAGCCTCTCAGCCCTCACGAAAAAGACCATATAGCAATCGAGATCACCGTACTGAGCCCGATGCGGAAGATTAGCAAAGCTGAGGATGTCGTCGTCGGCAGGCACGGGCTTTACCTCGCCGCCCGAGGACGGGCGGGCGTATTGCTGCCTCAGGTTGCCGTCGAGTACGGTTGGACGGCTCTCGACTTTCTTGATCAAGTCTGCCTGAAAGCGGGACTTCCCCCTGGAACATGGAAGGACAACGGCTCTAATCTCTACGTTTTTGAAGGCATCGTGTTTGACGAAACGGATTAGGATTTTGCCTTCGCGCCCTTCAGCATCTTCTTGACTCGCTTGAACCAGAAAAGGCGGATAGACTCGGCCTTCCTGAAGATGGCATAGGCCAGAGGCATGCACGGAAAATCTACGCTGCCTACCCTGTGGAGGATGTCGCCTCCGAAGCCTGTCTTGAACAGATAGAGACCGGCCATGGGGTGGGAAGGATCACTGTCGGGCGGAATGCCGAAAAAATCGTATTCGGAACAGCCCTCGGCTTTCGCTGCTTCAATGGCATGCCATTGAAGGGCATAGGCAGGCATGAGATTGCGTTGTTCGCCCGACGACGCGCCATAGAGATAGATAGCCTGCTGTCCATGGAAAAGAGTGATGATAGCCGCGATCGGCTTTCCCTCATGTCGCGCTACCCAGACCGAAAGGACAGGGCGGGGAATCGTACCCGACGCCGCTTCCCTTTCGGCGGCGGCGAAAAGCTCCCTGTAATAGGAAAGGGGATGGATGGCGATTCCATCGCGCCTGGCCGTCTCCAGATAAAGAGCGTAGAAGGTTTCGATGGCCTCGACTCCTTCCCTTTTCACTTCGACGCCTTTCTTTTCCGCGAGGCGGATGTTGTAGCGCCACTTCGGCTTCATTCCCGCGAGGATTTTATCTTCGGATTTTTCTATATCGAGCAGAGTCGTGTCTGGAACCTGAACGGCGGCGCCTCTTCGAAGTTTTCCGCGTCGAGACGACAGGGAATCGAGGAGGGACGCTCCAGCCTCGCCGTCGGCGCTCCAAGCCAGGTCGAAACGCACGAAGAGAAGGCGGCCGCCGACGCGCGACGCTATCCTGGCGGCTAGGGATTCAAGAAAAGCCTGGGGGTCTTCCAGGCCAGCGGGAAGGCGGGGACCATGGGGGACATAGCAGAAGCTGAAACCCATGCCGAGGGGCCGTGCCAGCGCTGTTACGCTGCCTCCGCCCGGGAGGTTCGTATCGATGCTGTGAGCCTTCCAGCCTGTGCTGGCTTTGAAGCGCGCCCAAAAGGCAGACTGCATGAAACTTTCGCCGTCTGGCCGCCCGGAAGCAGCCTCCTGCCCATCCATTCTTCCCTCTGGCCTCATCCTATCTCGCCGTCGGGCACTCTTACGAGGCTGAGGGGCTTGCCGTCAACGACGAGTCGGGCGCCGCCCGCCATCGCGAATCCTCGCTTTGCGAGGAGGGGGACGGAGAAAAAGCTGTCCACATCGATCTGCGGTTCCGCCGGGTCTCCGGCTGCCAGTCCTTCGAGCGTCACGACCGCGCCTGGTGCCGCCCAGGGAGCGCTCAGGACCTCGACGGCTTCCTTGCCTTCCGGGCCGGCAAGCGAGGCGGCGAGAAGCATGCCCCGCGATTCTATGCCTCGCAGCTTGGCCGGCTTCAGATTGTCGACGAGGATGATGTGCTGGCCGAGCAGTTCCTCTTCCCTGTAGAATGGCACGAGGCCGGAAACTATGACGCGTTCGATGTCCGAACCGTCGTCGAGCGTTTCAATATACAGTTTGTCGGCCTTGGGATGGCGTTCGATCTTCACGATCTTCGCGACCTTGAGCGCGATGAGTTTGCCGAAGCGCTGCTCGAGAGGCAGATCCGCGTAGGGTATGGGTTTCGCGGGTGCTGGCACAGGCTCCGGTGAAGCAGGTGCGGCAGCTTTAGCATGGACGGCCGGATTCTGCTCCTTTTCTGGCGACGCCTTTTCAGACGCGACCCTTCCCTCGACGGTTTCCTCTCGTTCGGCCCTGTCCTTCTGCGAGCCGGAATAGCGATCGCGCAGCTCGGCTATATATTTTTCGTCCAATTTGGCGAAGAGGACTTCGGGCGTGCCAACCTTGAGCAGTCCCGACCTCTCCCCGAGTACCGACCAGTCAAGACCTCCCCTGCCAAGGCTTTGGCCGAGCATAGCGGCCAGCTTCTCGGCTGCGCGAGGCATATAGGGATGCGAGAGAACGGCAATATCCCGCAGGACATAGCAGAGATCCGAAACGAGGGAGGCGGCGGCTTCAGGATCGGAAATCCTGGTCTTCCATGGCTCGCCGTCTTGGAATCTCTTGTTGGCAATATCGGAGAGCTCGAAAATAGCACGGAAAGCGTCTCGAAGGTCGGCCCGCTCGAGTGAGGCGGTGGTCCTGGCCTCGATCTCCCTCGCCTTGGCCCAAAAGGCCTCGTCGGGCATTCCTT
>JBAQLW010000173.1:0-1567 GCA_049302175.1 Rectinemataceae bacterium | reverse complement strand
GGTTCGGAACCAATTCCATAGGCCAGGATCTCTGGGCGCGCATCTGGAGCGGCACGCGGACGAGTCTTCTCATCGGCCTCATCGTGGGTTTCTTCGAAATGCTGGTGGGCATCGTCTACGGCGCACTCTGGGGCTATGTTCGCAAGCTCGACCGCGTGATGACCGAGGTGTACAACGTCCTCAACAATATCCCAACAACGATAATCCTCCTCTTGATGGCCTACATTCTCAGGCCAGGCTTCAGGACCATGATCATCGCGATGTGCATCACGGGCTGGCTGGGCCTCGCCCGCTTCGTGCGTAACCAGATTGTGATAATAAGGGACAGGGAGTACAACCTCGCCTCGCGATGCCTGGGCACGCCGACGAGGCGGATTATCGGACGAAACCTCCTGCCATATCTCGTGTCGGTGATCATGCTTCAGACAGCCCTGTCCATCCCAGGCACCATAGGCTGGGAGGTTTTCCTCACCTATATCGGTCTCGGCCTGCCGGTGAGCATACCCTCCCTCGGCAACCTGGTGAACGAAGGCCGTCTGATCATGATGTCGCCCGATCTCCGCTACCAGCTCATTTTCCCCACGATCGTGCTGTCCATCATCACGATCTCCTTCTATGTGCTCGGGAACGCCTTCGCCGACGCTTCCGATCCGCGCAATCACGTGTAGGGGGCTGATGGTGGAAATGGAAGCGAAAAAAATCCTCGACGTGAAGGATATCGTCATCAAATTCAGCCTGCGGGGGCAGATACTCACCGCAATAAGGGGCACAAGCCTGGACCTGCACGAAGGCGAGACACTCGCCATCGTGGGCGAATCGGGCTCGGGCAAATCCGTGCTCACCAAGTCCTTCATTGGGATGCTCGACAAGAACGGCTGGGTGGATTCGGGATCCATCCTTTTTGACGGTCAGGACCTCGCGACTTTCAAGGGAGAGAAACCCTGGCTTTCCATTCGAGGCACAAAGATCGCCATGGTCTTCCAGGATCCCATGACATCGCTCAATCCCCTGAGGACCGTAGGCTCGCAGATAGGGGAGGTGTATAGCCTCCACCGCGGATGGAGCGCCAAACAGGCCGAGGCAGCCGCCATCGAGATACTTGACCGGGTGGGCATTCCCAGCGCAGCGAAGCGCTGCAGGCAATTCCCCCATGAATTTTCGGGCGGGATGCGCCAGCGCGTCGTCATCGCCATCGCGATGGCCTGCCAGCCGCGCATCCTCATATGCGACGAGCCGACCACTGCCCTCGACGTGACGATCCAGGCGCAGATACTCGATCTCATCCGTTCGCTGCAGGCGGAATTCGGGTTTACGACGATCTACATAACCCACGACCTGGGCGTCGTGGCCAACGTGGCCGATAGGGTGGCCGTCATGTACGCGGGGAAAATAGTGGAGTGCGGCACGGCGGAGGAAGTCTATTACGATCCGCGCCATCCCTACACCTGGGCTCTCCTCTCCTCCCTGCCCCAGCTGGGAATAAAGGGCAAGCCTCTGTTTTCCATACAGGGTACGCCGCCCAGCCTTTTCAAGGAGATCAAAGGCGACGCCTTCGCGGCGCGCAACC
>JBAQLW010000172.1:0-1555 GCA_049302175.1 Rectinemataceae bacterium | reverse complement strand
GGATGAACTCGCCGAAGATTTTCGCCATCAACGCCGCTATCACGGCGTTGGCCGCGGAAATATTGATCGTGAGCGAGTCGTCCGGCTCATCCCCATCCGCCCAGGAGGCCCTGGCATCCCCCTTTCGGGGGCTGGCGAAGACTTTCCGCCATCCCGACGCCGAAAGGATCAGCGGCGAGGCGGCCTGAGCGATCGCGGCGGGGGAGGGTAGATCATCGGAATCCAATGGAAGTATTTCGGGATCGCCTATGTCTATGCCGGTGGCGGGGTGATATATCATCGACATGGTGTTTCTCCTTGGAGGCGTGGCTTTGTTTCGCCGCGCGTTTTCTTGACCAGCCTCAGTATACGACAAGCCGGGCGGGAAAATCCACGGAATCTATTGCGTCGTCTCGCCTGAACCGCTATCTTTCCGGGAGTGAACTTTCTCAGCGTGCTGAAAAGCCTGGCTTCAGGTTTTCTTCCTCTCCTTGTCTATATCGGGGCTGAACTGATCTTCGGCGAGACGATAGGCCTTCTCGCGGGTCTCGGCATGGGAATCCTTGAATTCGCGTTCAGCCTCGCGAGGGAGAAAAAGGCCGATCTCTTCATAGCGGCCGATACCCTCCTGCTCGCCGCCATGGGCCTCCTCTCCCTTCTCCTGCGCAATCAGCTGTTTTTCCGCCTCAAACCCGCGGTGATCGAAGCCCTCATGGCGATCGCGATGATCGTACTGCTTGCCCTCCCCGGGGAAACGCTGAAGAACTACATGGAGCATCAGGTGAAGGGGCTGAGATTGGAGGAGAGCGCCATGCCCGCGCTCCGGCGCAACCTTGTCATGATGGTTCTGGTGCTCGCGGTCCACGCGGCCTTTACCCTGTGGGCTGCTTTCGCCGCCGGCATGGCGCTCTGGGGCTTCGTGTCGGGGGGCCTCCTCTATATCATGCTCAGCCTGGCTTTCCTGGGACAATGGATTTCTGCGCGCCGAACCCGGAAGGCCAGGATGAATCCCAGCCTTCCGCTCGGGCTGAAGGCTGACTTTCATCCGATCTCTCAGCCCGGCGAGTCCTTCCCCTGGAACCTCCTCATCTTCGACGAGACGGGGCGCGTACTCGCGGAAAAATCCTCGGCCGACGCGAAGCTCTGGGACAATCCCGCCAGGGGAATGGCCAGAGGCGAGGCAGAGCTCGAGGCGAAGCTGGGGCAGGTTCTTGCCGGGCTCGGCATCGGCGGACTGGCAGGCGGCATGGAGGCAGGCTCCGTCTCCGTCCGACCCGTCTCTGTCCAGCCCGCCTTCATCATCGAATCCGATGGGAGCGTCAGCGACCTCCCTGCTGCCCCAGCCGCGGCTCCAGTCTCCGCGGCCCTCACCGAAACCTTCCTGCGGATGAAGCCTTCATCCACCCTCGTCCTCGTCGCCCTCGTCGGCAGGGCAGCGTTTCCCAAAGGTATCGACCCAACGCGACGTCGTCTCTGGCCTCTTTCCGACCTGGAAGCCCTCGCAGCCCAGGACAGGCTGTCGCCTCTCTTCGCGAAGGAAATCCGCGCCATCGTCTCAATTCGGTGCCCTTTACGC
>JBAQLW010000171.1:0-5979 GCA_049302175.1 Rectinemataceae bacterium | reverse complement strand
GAGCCTTTTTTTCGATATGGCGGACGGTCTCGGGAGAGAGGCCCATCTCTCCGCCCATCTGCTTGAGGGAGCGGCGCCTGCGCCCGCCTATCTCAAAGCGTTGATTGATAATGTTTCTCTCCCTGTCACCCAGAACCGAGAGGAGCCTTGCTGTCTGCTCCTTGAGGATATAATCGCCAAATAGTTTCTCGGGAGCGTAGGTGTAATCCTCATAGAAATCGAGGAGATCGACCTGGTTCTGCTCGCCCTGCGATTCGAAACTGGATATCCTTTCGGAAAACATGAGGACATCATTGAGTTTTTTCTCGGCGATACCCAGTTTCGCCGAAATCTCCCTCGTCGTTGGCTGCCTGTCAAGGACCTGACTCATGATGCTCTTCTCGGCCTGAACCTTCCGTATGAGCTCTTCCTTCCTGTGCGGGAGGCGGATGGCCCTTCCCGTGTTCACGAGGGAGCGGCCTATCGACTGGCGGATCCACCAGGCGGCGTACGTGGAAAATTTTACCTTTCTCGCTCCGTCAAATTTCTCCGCGGCCTTCATGAGGCCAATGTTGCCTTCCTGGATGAGGTCGATGAGGCTGAGGGAGGGATTCCACATGGAACGGGCGATGCGCACGACGAGTCTGAGGTTCGCTTCGATAAGCCTCTTTCGGGCTGACTGATCACCATCGGCTATCTTCCGTGACAAATCTTCCTCTTCTTCCCTGGTGAGAAGCGCGATACCCTTTATCGAAACGAAATAACTGGAGAGGCATTCATCGTTGGCTGCAAGGTTAAACATGCTGGTCCTCCTGAAGGTTGTAAAGCAATCGCCGTGCCATCAACAACAAAAATAAGATACAAATTATAATTTATTGTATTGAATAGAATAATGGATATTGGGCATTTCCTGTCCTGGTGAAATAACATGGATGGAAGGAAAGAGATATGAAAAAGGATACAGCCTCTAAGGAGGGTCTGTATCCTTTTTCTGACAGCTGGCAAGGCTGGGGCTTGGATAAAGCTTTCGCTGCCTTATTTCACGTACTTTATCGGATCGAGGGCTTGGCCATTCTTGAAGATGCTGAAATGGAGGTGGGGACCAGTACTCTGCCCAGTATTACCGGAGAGGCCGATCGTGGCTCCCTGGGCAATCGATGAACCTTCCTTCACGCCGATATTGCTCAAGTGCGCATAAAGCGACTGGTAGCCGCTTGCGTGCTTCAGGATGATATAATTGCCGAATACGGAGTTGTAGCCCGTATCGGCGACGCTGCCCTCGGCCGTCGCTTTGACCTTGGTCCCTGGAGAGACGACGATATCGATGGCGGAGTGGTAGGTGCGCAGGCCCGTGAAGGGATTCGCCCTGTAGCCGAACGAGGAGGAGATGCGGCCGCGCACCGGCCAGACAAAGCGTTCGCCGTAGAAATTGCGAAGTGAAGCGGAGGAGAGGCGTGCGTTGGGAATGAAAAGGCTCTGCCCGACGCTGATAGTGCCGCTCGCGAGGTCGTTGGCGTCCACGATGCGCGTCATGTCGATGGCATAGGTTTTAGCGAGGTATGAAAGGTTTTCCCCGCTGCGCACCTTGTGGCTTATGCCATCCATGTTGGGTATCCTGAGCTGTATGCCCGGACGGATGGAGGATGCGCTCTGGAGTCCGTTAGCCGAGATGATCGTGTCCTGTCTGAGCCCGAATCGCTTGGCTATCTTCTCAAGCGTATCGCCGCTCTTGATTGAATAGCTCCTGATGGCGACGGATACGGGTATAGGGGGCAAGGCTCCATTGGGGAGCTCTTCGGCGCTGCCGGAATCAGGCTTCAGATATGCCATCAGTGCGGCCTGGGCTGATTCTTCATCGGGAAGAAGCAGGCTTCCCTGGGTTACCGGAAAACTCGTGGCGCTGATGATGGCAGCGGTGGCCGCGGTCAGGGCGATAGCCGCTATGATGCCGATGAGCATTATTCTCGGCACATGTACTGAACGGATTCTGAATGACCTGATGCTTGCGTACAGGGACATTATCCCATCCATCGGCATCCTGGCGACATTCACTGCCCGAGGGGCGGGAATGGTCGCGGGGGATTCCCCCGGCGTTTTTCGAGATTTGGCCTTGAAGATGCCTTTGAATCCTCGGACGAGGTCCCTCGATGTCGAATGGATTCCTGCCTTGCATTCGAAGAGGGCTTTGCGTATACCTTCCTCGGCGTAGGCCTTCAGCTTTACGCCATTTTTCCTCATTGCCGAAGAAGGGCTCGGGCTGAACGGCTTCTCGAAGCGGGGCTGGGGTGTCGCTGGATTGGCTGACAGGGTTTCTATAGGGCGATGGCTGTGGCGGCGCCCCCTGCCCGCGGCACCAAGCTTGCCGTCGAGAATTGTGAGGAAGGGTTTGGAGCGGAAGGCTGACTCGGCCAGGGCATCCTTACTGCCCTCGGTCCGTTCTGTTTCGATTCGCATAGGTTTTTCCAGTATCGGAAGATTTCCGCCGATATATAATCGAAGAAGTGATGCCGAGGTAAAGGAAAATAATGGAATTTCTGCATGGCAAGGGGAAGACGCGAGCATCCCATGGGAGAGGTCCTCACACCGAGAATATCGGCCTTATCTTCGTTTTTGTCATCGCTGCCCTTTTCCTCGGCAGGTTATTCGTCGTCGACATGGTCATCGTCCAGGGAAGATCGATGCTTCCGAGCTTTGGACCCGGCGACATAGTCTTCATATTCAAGGCAGCCTATGGGCTCAGGAATCCTTTCGGCGGCTACCTGTTTCTCTGGGGAAGGCCGGAAGTCCGTGACATCGTCGCAGCTATAAAGCCGGACGACCGTAAAGTCATAATAAAACGGCTGTGGATCGACGAGGGCGGAACAGGCGCCGGATCAGTCACGGGCGGGCCGGGCAGGAGGCAGGGGGAATATTTCCTCCTTGGCGACAACAAATACGAATCCGTCGACTCAAGGGAGTTCGGACCAGTGCCGATGAACCAGATACTGGGGAAAGTACTTCCCTTTCCCCGCCTCTAGCCTTTGGAACGCATGGATGATGCATGAAAACGACGAAACTCCGCCTGGTACTTGCCCTGGCGATTCTTGGGATATTCGCGTCCCTGGTTTTTGCCAGGTACGCCCAGCTCGCCTTCACCGCTGAAAAAGGCGGCGAGGCGAGCCTCGATGAATCAGGCGAGAGGGGCAGCATCGTGGACAGGAATGGAAGAGCCTTGGCCATGGATGTGCCCAAATACGACATCTCAGTCTGGCGTCCCTCCACGAAGGCCGACACTTTCAGGAAGGAATTGCCAGAACTCGCAAAACTGCTGGGCGTTCCCGCTTCCAGCATAGCATCGCGCTATGACGACGGGAGTCAGAACTATTTCTATGTCGCGAAGCGAATTTCAGCCGACGCGGCCCGGCCTCTCATCGAAGCCAAGAAGACGGGCAAATTCCAGGGTGTCCAGGTCGACGAAGTCTCCGGCCGTCTCTATCCGGAAGGGAAGTTGGCCTCACATCTCATCGGATTCACGGGCGAAGGCAATGTCGGCCTCGACGGGATAGAAGTGAAATACGAGAATGAACTCAAGCCTAAGCCGCGGAAGGCCTCCGACGGCACGGGGCGTCTCCTCGATGCAAGCCGCAAGGTACCCCGAGGCGACACCGTAACCTTGAGCATCGACGCCAATCTCCAGTATATGATCGAGGATGTCATGGGGGATGCCGTCAAGGCCAATGGGGCCGAGACCGCTTTCGCCATCGCCATGGACGTGAGGACGGGTGAGATTCTGGCCTATGTGGGCGAACCTGGATTCGATCTCAACAGATACGCCTCCTACGATGCAGAAACGCGGAGAGACCTCCTTTCACTCTATTCATACGAGCCTGGTTCAGTCTTCAAGATCTTCAGCATGGCATCCATACTCGACTTGGGCGCCATAACGACGAAAACCATATTCGATTGCGACGGTGCCTACAGGCGGACTCTCCCGAGCGGCGAGAAGATTGTCATCAAGGATCTTGGCGTCTACGGGAAACAGAATTATGCGGGCGTGCTCGCCCATAGCAGCAACGCTGGCGTCGGCTACGCCTCCGACAGGGTGTCGGAAGATGACCTTTACGCGCGGCTGAAGTCCTTCGGATTCGGGATGAAAACGGGAATTGGGCTCTCGGGTGAAAGCCAGGGTTCGCTGCGCGAACCGGAAAAGTGGTCAGGCCGCTCCAAGCCGACGATCGCCATCGGCCAGGAAGTGATGGTGACTCCCCTGCAGATGGTGACTGCGGCGGCATCGATAGCGAATGGCGGACTCCTCCTCAAGCCGACGACGGTTTCAAGGATCGACACTGCCGACGGAGAAGCCGTATTCGTCCATGAGCCTCAGGTGGTCAGACGCGTTGTATCGGAAGAGACTTCCCGTGCAATTCTCGACGCCATGGAGCTGACGGCGAGCCTCGAGGGCACAGGGTGGAGGGCGAAAGTCGCCGACATCAGGATGGCCGTCAAGACCGGGACGGCGCAGATGATCGATCCAGCGACCCGAGCCTATTCCGAGAAGGACTACATAGCGAGCACGCTCGGGATATTCCCTGCCGACGAACCGCGGATAGCCCTCTATATCGCCATCGTAAAGCCGCGGGGCGCCTCCTACCTGGGCGGCCAGATCGCCGCTCCCGTCCTGAGGGACGCGGCCGAGGCCGTGCTCTCCTGCATCGACATAGAGCGCGGAAAATCGCCGACTGTCGTCCATGGCGGTTCCATCGTGCTTTCCGCGGAAGTGCAGGCACGCATTGGAGCGACCATGCCCGATCTCTCAGGCTATTCCAAGCGTTCACTCATCCCCCTCCTTGAAAGAAAGGATCTCAAGGTCATAATCAAGGGCGACGGCTATGTCGTATCCCAGCAGCCCTTGCCCGGGACGGCGATACGAGAAGGCAGCACGATCACCCTGAACCTGAAGTGAGGATATGATTATGGAAAGAGCACAAGCCATCGATGTATGGAGAGAGCACAACAGCGACGATTCCCTCTTTCGGCACGCACTCTCGGTGGAAGCCGCGATGCGCCATTTCGCGCGGAAATTGGGCGAGGATGAAGATTTCTGGGGAACCGTGGGCCTTCTCCACGACATCGACTATCAGCAGTATCCCGAGGAGCACCTCGGCCATACGCGGGCTATGCTCGAAAAGGCCGGGTTCGGCGAGGATTTCATCAGGGCCGTCCTGAGCCACGGCTGGCAGCTCTGCAGCGATGTCGAGCCTTTGGCTCCGATGGAGAAGGTGCTCTACGCCGTCGACGAGCTGACAGGCTTCATAGCCGCCTGCGCCTACGTGCGGCCTTCGCGGAGCGTTCTCGACATGGAAGTGCGCTCCGTCAAGAAGAAATGGGGTTCGGTCAACTTCGCGGCCGGCGTGAGGCGCGATGTCATCGAAAAAGGCGCCGCAATGCTCAACATTCCCCTGGATGAGCTTATCGCCGAAACCATCCTCGCGCTCAGGGCCGTCGCCGGCGACATCGGACTGAAGGGGACCCTCTAGGCCGCGATTGACCATATATCGTTTTGGCTATACATTTTCGCCACGATACCGTGCTATAGGGTGGGGTTCCGATGCTGGAGAAAATCACAGAAAAATTCGTCGACGTCTTCCGTGGAATAGGGGGGAAGTCCTCGATATCCGAAAAAAACGTAGAGGACGCCGTCGAACAGATAAAGATGGCCCTCCTCGAAGCCGATGTGAACCTGCGCGTCGTGCGGCGCTTCGTCAATTCCACCCTGGAGGAAGCGAAGGGTGAAAAGGTCCTTCGTTCGGTAAGCCCTGGCCAGCAATTCATCAAAATCGTCAACGACAAGATGGTTGCCCTTCTCGGCGACGCAAATCAGGATCTCAACCTGAGAGGACCCGACACTCAATCCGTCATCCTTCTCCTCGGGCTCCAGGGCTCGGGCAAGACGACGACCGCGTCCAAGCTCGCGTACCGCCTGAAAGCCAAGGGCAGGAAAGTTCTCCTCGTGGCCTGCGA
>JBAQLW010000170.1:0-2297 GCA_049302175.1 Rectinemataceae bacterium | reverse complement strand
CCGTAAACCACAAGGTGGCCATAGGGAATCTGCAACTTGAGCCATTCGGCCACAAGGCCGAGGAGGAGTCCGCCGAGGATGGGTCCCACCGTGCTGTGGATGCCTCCGAGGAGGGCCATCGCCATCGGAAGCAAGGTGAAATCGGCGCTGAACACCGAGTCGGGCGAGGCGAAACCGTAGGACTGCACGAAGATGCCCCCGATCATTCCCTGGATCGCCGAGGTGATGACAAAGGTGACGAGAAGCCACCTGAAGATATCGATGCCCGAGGATTTGGCCGAAGTCTCGTTGTTCCTGATGGTCGTCAGGGCGAATCTGAAGCGGCTCTTGTCGAACCAGTACGAGGCTCCGAGCGCCACGGCGAGACCGCCGAGGGCGAGCCAGTAGAGGTGGCTCGACCTGCCCCCGAACATGACACCCTCCTGGATCACGATGCCTTCGGGGCCGCCCGTGAAGTCGTGGAGATTATGGATGATGATGCGGAAGATCTCGCCCAGGGCCATCGTGACGATGGAAAAATAAGTATGTCTGAGCCTGAGGATGACAAGGCCGATGAGGAAGGCCACGAGGCCTGAAAACAGGCCGGCAAAGGGGATGGAAAGCCAGTCGGGCATTCCGCCCCTGACGACGCCCAGGATCGTGGCGTAGGAGCCGACACCGAAGAGGCCGGCTATGCCAAAGGAAATCTGTCCCGATCGGAGCAACATGTCCCAGGTGACGGCAAGGGCCATGTACATCATGACGTTGCGCGCCACCTGCAGGGGATAGTCGCCGGCGAAGAGGGGGAGGAACAGGGCCAGGGCGGCAGCCCCGATGGCGATGGCGCGTGCCAGGGTTCGGTTCACGACTTCCTCCCTTTCAGCGATCGGCTCAAGATGACGACGATGATGAGCACGAAGAATACGATATCGGCCCAGCCGCGCGTGCCGCGGAAGGCCCGCAGTATATTCTCGGATATTCCGAGAAGTATGCTCGCGGAGAGTATGCCGGGTATATTCCCGACGCCCGCCATGGCGACGAGGCAGAAGCTTTTCATGGTGAAGGGCGAGCCCACCGAGGGGAAGATCGCCGATTTGGTGAGGAAGAGGGCGCCCATGGCGCCTACAAGGGCCATGGCGAGGGCGAAGACAAAACCATAGATTCTGTAGACATCTATGCCGACGATGGCGGCGCCTCTCGGGTTCTGCCCCACGGCGAGAGCCGCCTTGCCCGATGTCGTTTTCGTGAGGAAGAACTTGAGGCCGAAAGCGTAGAGTATGGCCATGGCGATGAAGACGAAGGACCAGGTGCCGAAGGTCAGTTCGCCTATGTCCATGGATGAGGAAACGTAGTCGAGGGGCATCTTGTAGGTCTGTGAGGTGAAGATGAGGTTTATCACCTGCGTAAAGGCGATGGCGAGACCGAAGGTGAGGATGAGCTGGTTGAGCTCAGGCGCCTTGATGGCCCTGCGGATGGTCAATTGGAAAATCACCCAGCCAAATGCTGCGGTGATGAGGCCCGAGGGGATTATCGCCAGCAAGGGGTCCATGCCCAGGGCCTTGCAGGCGAAATACGTGCCGTAGGCAGCCAGCATCATGAACTCGCCGTGGGCCAGGTTCACGATATGCACGATGCCCAGGACGAGCCCCATGGGTATGGCGATCGCCGCGTAGAGGCCAGCCGTCTGCAGCCCATAGATGAGGACTGTCGGCTTCCAGAGTATCAGGACGACCGCGGCCGCGACGCAGAAAACCAGGTACATCGCCGTTCGACGTTTCATTGCCATTGTGACTGCCTTCTTGATGATGATTGGCGAAAAAGGCGTGCCTGCCTCCCTGAGGAGACAGTCACGCCCACTCAAAACCGCAAAAGTTCAGGGACCGCCTTCATTTCCACGCAGGGAAAGGATATACAGGCTCGGAGGTCGCCGCCTCGAAAGGCCATATGATCTCCTGGAATCCGTTCTGCCACTGGAGAATCTTCTGCCTCGTGATGCCCTGGTGCTTGATCACGTTGGAGGGCTTGAAGGTGATAGTTTCGCCAAGGGCCGAAGTATACTTTGTCGCCTCGAGGGCCTTGATGAGGGCGGGAGCGTCGGTGCCGCCGGCCGCCTTGATGCCGTTGGCCAGGATGTAGACCGCGTCGTAGGCGAGGAGGGCGAAGTAGGTAGCGGGCTCTTCCCTGTACTTCTTCACGTAGGCTTTATAGAACTTGTCGCTCTGGGCATTGGTCTCGTTCAGCGCCGTGGACCACATGCCATAGAGCATGACGTTCTTGGAAAGCTTGGACGAGCCAAAGCCGATGGGCCATCCGGGGGG
>JBAQLW010000169.1:0-3382 GCA_049302175.1 Rectinemataceae bacterium | reverse complement strand
ATCAACAAGAACGGAGCCCTCACGTTCAAGGCCGAGCGGGTCGGCGCAGATACCGCCCTCGCGCGCATCATCAAGCTGGTGGAGGACGCCCAGGGCTCAAAGGCTCCTATCGCGCGGCTGGCCGACGTGATCTCGGGGATCTTCGTACCCGTGGTTTTCGGCATAGCGATACTGTCGGCGGGAACCTGGCTCATTGCGGGGCACACAGCCGTCTTTGCCCTTACGATCTTCGTGGCGGTGCTGACGATCGCCTGCCCCTGCGCCCTAGGGCTGGCCACGCCCACGGCGATCATGGTGGGCACGGGCAAGGGCGCCGAAATGGGTATCCTCATCAAGTCTGGTGAAGCCCTGGAGACGGCGGGCAAGGTCAAGGTTGTCGTCTTTGACAAAACGGGGACGATCACCGAAGGCAGGCCAGAACTCACTGACATCATGCCGGTCGAGGGCTTTGCTGAAGGCAGGCTCCTGAGCCTCGCCGCCGCCGCCGAAAAGGCTTCAGAACATCCTTTGGGCGAGGCCATAGTGAAGGCCGCCGAAGCGCGTGGTCTCGCCTTGCCTATTCCGGCGAGTTTCGCCGCCCTGCCAGGCCGGGGCATCGAAGCCTCCCTCGAAGGCAAAATCTTCCTCCTCGGCAACGCCCGCCTCATGGAGGAACGCGGCGTGGAAATCGGGAGCCTAGTCCAGAGTGCGGTCGTCCTGGCCGCCGCAGGCAAAACACCCATGTTCGCGGCTTTTGACGGCAACAACATGGGTCTCATCGCCGTGGCCGATGTCGTCAAGCCGAGCAGCGCGGCAGCCATCGCCCGCCTCCACGCCATGGGCATAGAAACAGCCATGATCACCGGCGATTCCCGCCCCACAGCCGAAGCCATCGCTCGTCAGGTCGGCATAGACCGAATACTGGCAGAGGTTCTGCCTGGCGACAAAGCGACCGAGGTGGCACAGCTCCAAGCTGGCGGCCGGCTAGTGGCCATGGTAGGCGACGGCATCAACGACGCCCCCGCCCTCGCCCGGGCTGATGTCGGCATCGCTATCGGATCGGGCACCGACGTGGCTATGGAAAGTGCAGATATCGTTCTCATGCGCAGCGACCTGGCTGATGTAGCGGCAGCCCTCGAGCTGTCGCGGAGCGTCATGCGGAATATCAGGCAAAACCTGTTCTGGGCATTCGGCTACAACGTCTTGGGCATACCTGTGGCAGCCGGTCTTCTCTACGCCTTCGGCGGCCCCCTCCTTTCCCCTGTCATCGCGGCCGCGGCCATGTCGATGAGCTCGGTATCGGTTTTGACGAACGCCCTGCGCCTGCGACGCTTCAAGCTGCGACCGCTTGCGCGGCCATAAAAATGATCTATAGTACGGTCAGGAAGCATCATCAGCCGGCGGTGCCGGTATGGAATATTTTATTTTTGAGGAGTGAAATATGCGAAAGCTTTTAAAGATCGAGGGAATGTCCTGCGGACACTGCGTCATGCATGTGCAATCGGCGCTTGAGGACGTGGCCGGCGTCAAATCGGCCAAGGTAGACCTTCTTGAGCGCTCGGCCATGGTGGAAGGCGAGAATCTCAATGACCAAGCCCTTCGCGCCGCCGTGGCTGACGCGGGCTACAAGGTCGTCTCCATAATGCCCTGAGAGCATTTTGGAAAAGTGAATCCTGGTTCTCTCCGCGAATGAAAAAGTCCGCGCCTTGCCGCGCGGACTTTTTTTATATACACTTCAACGATACGCACTACAATAAGGCGATATCCATAATGGCCGATCCGTACACGATTCTTGGGGTCTTACCCGATGCCTCCACTGAGGAAATCTCGAAAGTGTATCGCAAATTGGCGAAAAAATATCATCCCGACGTCAATCAAGGCAACCCCGAAGCGGCAAAAAAAATGAGCGAGATCAATGCCG
This sequence comes from Rectinemataceae bacterium, assembly GCA_049302175.1. GTDB lineage: Bacteria > Spirochaetota > Spirochaetia > Treponematales > Rectinemataceae > CAYXUF01. The sequence goes on along the minus strand of JBAQLW010000169.1, from coordinate 1,482 downwards.
CCTACGAACAGATCAAGAGCGGCAATCTGTCTCCCAATCGGGCGAACGACCCCTTCGGTTTCGGCTTCGGCAGCCGGGGGAGCGGCCAAGGACAAGCGACGTTTCAGACAGTGGAGAACTACATCCGCGCCGGTTATTACCCGCAGGCCCTCGCCATTCTCGACGCGCTCGCCGACAGAGGCGATCGATGGTACTACTACAGCGCGGTGGCGAATTCAGGCGTCGGCAACATGACCGTGGCGCTGGAACACGCCAGGATAGCCGCGCGGATGGAGCCGGACAATCAGGAATACAAGCGCGTGCTGGACAGGATACAAAACAGCGGATCGATGTACTGGCGGAGGGAAAGCCCTGTCGGCAAACCGCTGCACATTATTCGAAACGTCGCTTTTGCGATACTCATCTGGAATTTCCTGACTCGGTTTTTTGGACGACTGTTCTTTTGAATTCAATAAAAGTCGCCGCGTTCGCGGTACATCGTTAAGGAGTTTTCGGGATGAATAAAATCAGGTATGCGCTGGCGCGTTTTTCAGGTCGCCCGTTTTAAACATAGCCCTGTGGATGTTCATGCTCTGGTCGATCTTCAGGTTGTTCTCGAAGAATATCGAGAAAAGACGACGCGAGAACGAAAAATACCTGTCACTCACGAAGCCGGTCAGAAAGCGGTTCTCGAGGTTGGAACGAAGGATCAGGAACATCAATGCATTTCGTTTCCGCACCTGCCCGCGCTGCAAGGCCTTTATCCAAATGCCGCGCGCGAAGGGGAAGCGTCTCATCAACTGTCCCCGCTGCCATAACGAATTCGAAACGCGCATAATCGTATGATTCTATAGCTGCGAAAAAGCCCGCACATCGCGTGCGGGCTTTTTAGTCAGGCTCTTGCGAGTACAAAGCCGACAGGGGATACCCTTTTCAGGCTATTCGATCTTTCAGGCGCCGGCTACTTCCGAAAGCTTTACCGCCTGCGGCTCCGTATTCTCCCCCTCGGCGCCGCGAAGTTCCTCAAGAAGTTCCTTGCCGCGCCTCGATATGCGAACGGGAATCTGCACGAGCACCTTCACGTAGAGATCGCCTTTCCGCCCGCTCGAGCTGGGCACACCTTCTTCCTTCACGCGGAGGAGCTTGCCATGCTGCGTGCCCGCGGGTATGGAGAGCTTGATCTTCTTGGCGTCCAGGGTTGAGATGACTACTTCGCCCCCGAGAGCCGCCGTCGTCATGTCGATGCGAACGGCGCAGTAGAGATCCTGCTCGTGACGCTCGAAGAAGTCATGGGAACGCACGTGTATGAAGACATAGAGATCGCCGGGGGCTCCGGCATTCGGCCCGACATCGCCCTGGCCTGGGATGGTGACGCGCTTGCCGTCGTCCACGCCTGGGGGAATAGTCACCTTTATCTTCTGCTTTTTTTTCGCTATGCCCGTTCCCAAGCAGTCGCGACAGGGTCTTTCGATGACCGAGCCTTCGCCACCGCAGGTAGGGCAG
>JBAQLW010000168.1:0-3107 GCA_049302175.1 Rectinemataceae bacterium | reverse complement strand
GACAGCGCGCATCCACGTTTCGTCGAAGCCTCGAAACCCGCATTCGCGGTGCCGCCGACTCCGCTTTTAAAATCCTGTGAGATGCCCGCCGAAAAATCGGAATCGCCCGCACCGGCGGGGCCGAAAGTGATCTCCCCGCCCACCTTCACCGTTGTGCCGCCTTTCACCGACACCGAAACGCCGGTGCCGGCGGTGACCGAATAGTTGGATACCGTTCCCTGCCCGTCGGTGGACACGGTGCCGGAGAGGCTGAGATTAGCGCCTACGCTGCCAGTGCCGACTTCCTTGTTGTAGCCAAGTTTGACACCGGCCCCGTACGTCGCCGCGCCCGTGTTCTCGCTGCGGGTCATGGAGGTCGAGATCTGCGGCATGCCGGGAATCGGCAGCGTGAAATTGAATTTGACGACGGTGCGCGCGCAGGAGATGCGGCCGCTCAGGAAGGGGATGAAGGGAATGTTGAGGTCGGTGCCGAAGGCATCGAGCTTTTTCCAAAGCGGCGAGCTTTCGGGGATTTCTCCTGAGTCGAATTGCTTTTTCGCGTTCATGTTCCGCATGACGCGGGCATTCTCTTCATCTTCCTGGGCCGCTCTTTCTTCATCCCTTCGCTGCATGAGCGATCCGACATCGCAGCCGCAGTCCCATTCGTCCCTGTAACGCATCGAGCCATAGGCTATCATGACGTTCTGCAGCCCTGAACCAACGGCCGAGGTGATGGCATCGCGAAGCATAGCGTCCCTGTGTTCTCGCACGGCCGGATCCGTAATGAGCGCTACGTGCCGCATAACGTCGTAATAGAATTTTTCGGCGTTGGGTTTGATTCTCGTCAAATAGGCAACCGAAGCTATCTGGGTTGCCTGAGCCCATGATGTTGTCGCGACGCTATTATACTCTGTTTGATATTGCACATGTATGCCGTGGATACGCAATTCATCTTCCGCTGACATGGTGCCGATGTTTGTCTCTGATTTATGCTCATTTGCTATTTGAGCCCGCATTTGCTCGATGGCGGCATCCTCTCTGATGGCAATGTCCCTGAATTTGCGGCTTGCCATGTTGTAGATCTCCTGGATTTGCCGCAAAGACTTTTTGTTCACCGAGTACATATAGTTATTGTAGAGATTGAATTTCCTGTTGTGGACGGCGAAATTGTGTTTCTGCATCAGGATGTTCATAGGATCGGCGTACCGCATCGGGTCGATCTGGAGGATGGCCACGAAAGGATCGAGTCGGGCGGCAAGGGCGACGGTCGAAGCGGTATTGCCCGCGGCGAGATCGGCTTGAGCCTTCGTTGCGTCGCTTTTCATCGCCAGCATATTCGCCTTGAACTGCTCTTTGCCTTCTACCGTGACATTGGGATTGGCGTTTTCGTATTTCTCGGGATGAGCCGCGGCGTCCTTCATGTCGATGCCGGGGTCGATGTCCAGCCCCATGCCTTTGAGCCACGCAAGCTGGGAGTCGGAAGTGGCCGCGAAGGATTTGAACATGTAGACGGCGACGGACTCGGAAAAATCGTTGATCGCGCTCAGACCCGGAGGAGCGGAAATGGCCTGAAGGGTCGAGAACTGCGATACCAGTTTGATAGGCGGCACGGTGTAACTGCCCTGGGGCGGAAGGTTTTCGATGAAATAGCGCATCTTGTTTCGCTCGCTCTGGTCGAGTTGGGCGATGAAGTCGGCAGAGGTCAGCATAGGCTGCGATTCCGCGACCTTTATCAGCTGCTCATACTCTTCGGGCGGCGACTCCACGGGCATCGTCGCCGCTTTATCCGTTTCCTGGAGCAGCTTTTCCGTCTTTCGCGCGACCATATACATGGCCGGACTGTCCAGCTTGTCGTCGTCGAGGATGGTTCGAGCCTTGTCGGGCTTGCCGATCGCGAGGAAGTAGGCGGAAAGCCCGAGCGCGGCGTCCCAGGACCGTCGATCCACTTTTCGCGCCACCATGAAGAGGGATCGGGCTTCCTCGTTCTTGCGCAGATCGATGTAGAGGTTTCCCAAGTTGACGAGGGGAGTAATGCTTGCCTCAACGAAGGCGTCGGTTTTCATCGACGCCGCGATCGCGAAGATAAAGACGGCTTCGGCGTCGCCGCGGTAAGGCCCCATCAGCTTCGCGTAGTTGGAGGATATTGGATCGGGGTTGGCGCGTTCTCCCGCGCCGAGTATCGCTGAGGCGAAGTTGTTCGCCGAATTCGCCCCCTCGGGATCAAGGGAGTATGCGGCGGCCGCGAAAGCCATGACGAAATTGGGCTTCACTAAATAATTGGTGAGCAGGGAAACCTGGAGCGAAACGTTCTTCGCGAGCGTCTGATTCGCGCCGGTTCCATCGAATTTCGGGGCCCATGTGACGAGACGGGCATACTCAACCGCTTCTTCGGGGGAGAATTTTGCCTTCGCCGCGTCGTGGCGATCCTTCGCGATCTGCAATAACTTAGCTTTCGGGAGAGCTTTTTCCCATTTGGGGAGGAGGAGTTTTTTGGCTTCGAGCTCGGCATCGAGGATGGCGACCGCCTGGGCGCGTTGTTCGGGCGTCTGGTATGCATAAGGCGACGGCGAATCGGGCATGACTTCCGGCGTATAGTTCGAGTCTTCAGGCAGGGCGATAAGGGGCTGGAGCACGTTTGTGCCGTCCGTGCTGCCTTCTTCGGGGGTTGATGCGGCAATTGTCGTCGTCGTCGTGACAGCCTGCGTCACCGCGTCCTGGGCGGCGTCGTTCAACGCGCCTTTCAGGATGTTTCCAATGTTCGGGATACCGGGGAAGAGCTGAGCCGATACTGGTACGGCTGCAAAAACCAGGATCAATACCGATACAAGGGGGAAAACCCTGAACAAGGTATGAACGCGATTTCCTTTCATGGGAAAACCTCCCAAGCCTATAACAGCATCTTCTGGGCAGCCAATATGCCCATAAACGGAAGAATCGGCGATTAGCACTGTTTGTTATTGTGTTTTCGAAATCGGAACTCAGAACAAGCATAATTCATCTGGTGAGGAAGTCAATGCCGGTTTTTTGACAGATAAAAGTAGGATTGTGATTGTCTTTTATACACATGTTTTCTCGCTATTGAAATATCTATTTACTTTCACCTTGGTATCAGGCGATGATATCAGTGG
>JBAQLW010000167.1:0-1727 GCA_049302175.1 Rectinemataceae bacterium | reverse complement strand
CTCGGTCTCTTGGGTTTTTCAGGTTCGAGAGCTTTGCCCTTGGGCCTGCCTCTCTTTTTCGGGATTTTTGCAAGAGGTTCGGACAGCCCGAGTTTCTCGAGCATCCCAAGCACGGAAGGAAGCGTGTGGACCCAGTATTTGTCGTTGGACTTCGGCGTCTCTGTCGCATCAACGGAGCGCCAAGCGGATGACAGGTCCTCCATCAAGTCGCCATAGGTCATCTTGTCCAGCAACCCCGCATCGCCGGCTTTCCTCACCATCCTGGAAGTGATAAGTGTGGCGATGAAGTTCACGAACTCCACCCCCAGCAGGGAGTAGTCACTCTGCACGCCGGTTGAATCAAGGCATTCGGAGCCCTTGTACCGGGCGAACAGGAGCTCGAGAAGCCACCGGTCCCCATAGCTCCTGTAGACTTTGTCCAGCGGCAGGTCCAGATCGGACTCGAATACGATGACTCCATAGAGGTCCCGATGGGAAAGATAGTCCTTGCTGTCGAAGCTCTCCTTCTTCTTTGATCTGGTGATCACCGAGCTCTCTTCCTTGCCTGCGAGATAGGCATCCCTGAAACCATACAGATACGTGCCGTCCTGCAACCGCGCCTTCTTGCCGATGACATTCTTGTCCGTGCCGGTGACGACCTCGTCGAATTCAAGCATGGAGTTGCCCCGAATTCTGAGGTCCCTGCGCTTGATGGGAATCATGTAGTGCAAGTCGGACCTTTCCTTCAGGTCCTGGGCGATGGAGCTGACGGGAAACCCCTTGTCCGCTATTATGATGCCCCGGTCGATGTTGTTGTCATTGATGAATGCAGAGAACGAGCAGGCGTCGATGCAGTTGCCTGGAAACACCTCGGCGCAGAGCGGCTCCATATCCTCCATGTCATACGCATAGAGCACCGACACGTCCCTGCATCCCGTCACCCGCGCTTTGTACGAGAATGCGGAAAGGTCGTTCACCGTGCTGGTGTCCTGCTTCAGCATGCCGTCGATGGCGATGTGGTGGTCCGCGGCGATCCTGCCTATCCTGGCTGCGTAGAACGACTTCCTTTTCCCTCCATCCATGCCAAGCCGCTTGAACAGCGAGCCCACGGTGTTCTTGCTCAACGCCACGTTTGGATGGTATCGCGACACGAAGGTCCTCCCATAGTGGGTGGAGTACCTATTTGCCGCGATCCTGGGCCTGAGGACCTTGAGCATCGCAACCACCATGATCTCGGCGGCCTCGGTTGCCGGATATACCGCCAGAAGATCCCCGAGGATGTCATCGCCAACAGATTCCGCCAATGCGGCGGCGCCGTAGGAGAGCGAGTCGGGGCCCTTGGACATCCTGTCGGCCACCGGTACGAACATCCCGTTTATGATGTGCCCTATGACCTTGCCATTACCCGGCTGGGGGTTTCCGTTCCTGACGTATTTCGTTCCGGCCCTCTCCCGTACCGAATACCTGTTGATCCCCTCCCTACCGCTATCATCGACAACGGTGTTTTTCGGTCGCCCAACGCCGCGAATCGCTTCAGGAACACCCATATAAATACTCCTTATAAATATAGTCCATTATACAATATATTGGACTATATATCAAGGATTTTTCAAGTGTTCTTGGAATGCAATGCGCATGGAAATGATCCCATTTGGGACCATTGTCACGGGAAATTCGGCGTTTGATTGCTTTATTGGTCACGAAAATAGGACGATTGGATTGAAAACTATGTTTATAGGGCCGATTCT
>JBAQLW010000166.1:0-7107 GCA_049302175.1 Rectinemataceae bacterium | reverse complement strand
GAGCATAGAGGCTTCAGGTTTCGCGGGAATACCGACCATCCTGAGTTTCCTGGCTTTCCTTTCCGTGAGCCTTTTCCTGATGAACCTCTTGCCCATACCCGCTCTCGATGGAGGGCAGATCCTGCTTTCCATCACCGAAGCCATCCAGCGAAAGCCCCTTCGCACGAAGACGATCTACCGCTTCCAATTTGTCGGAGCGGCGATGATAATGGCCTTGTTCTTCCTGGCCACTTTCTCCGACCTGCTTTTCTTCGCCGGTAAATAGAGCTCAGTGTCCGTGTCGTTCCATGTTTACGAACTTGGCGAATGCCGGCTTGAACCAAACGTTTGCCTTGCCGATCGGCCCGTTGCGCTGTTTCGCGACGATTAGCTCGGTTTCTATCTGTTCCGAGCGCTGATCGGCCGTCTTGTTGATCTCCCTGTCCCTGTGAAGGAAGAGGATGAGATCGGCATCCTGCTCGATAGAACCCGATTCCCTCACATCGGAAAGGTTGGGTTGCTTGCCTTCCGCCTCACGTTTGAGCTGCGACAGGGCGACTATGGGAATGTCCAGCTCTCGCGCCAATGATTTGAGCGACCGCGATATCGCCGAGATCTGCTCCCACCGGGGCAGATCAGCGTTTTCATGCGTGATGAGCGTGATGTAATCCACGAAAATTACCTTCACCGCGCGTTCAAGGACAAGACGTCTCGCCATGGTCCGCAATTCCAGGAGCTTCATGTTGGGCATATCGACGATGTAGAGGGGAGCCTCGTATATCCTTCCCGCTGCGTCCATGAGGTCGTTGAGGTCGGAACTCCTGAGCCTTCCCGTCCTGATTCTTTCGCCTGGTACCTGGGCTTCCGCAGAGATGATCCTGTTCATGAGGGCGTGTTCCGACATCTCCAGAGAGAAGAAGGCGGCCGGTATCTTCATGTCTATGGCTATATGGCTGGCTATGGTGAGGGCAAGAGCCGTCTTGCCGACGGACGGCCTGGCCCCGATGACGATGAATTCGGAATTCTGGAATCCCGATGTCATAGCGTCCAGGTCTGTGAGTCCCGATGGAATGCCAGTAAAAGCGTTGGGATTGTTGCTCAGCTGCTCGATGACGGTGATAAGCTCCGGTATTAGATCCTTGATTGAATGGTAGGAAGCCGTCTTGCGGTTCTGCGTGATTTCGAAAATCCTGGACTGTATCTGGTCGAGGATGGGACCTGTTTCGCTTGTGTCGTCGTAGGCAAGGGATGAGACGAGGGCGGCCAGCTTTATGAGATTCCTGCGCGTTGACATCTCCTGGATGATACGCGCGTAGTATTCGACGTTGGCTGCCGATGGCGTCATGGAAGTGAGGTTGGCGATGTAGCCTGGACCGCCCGCCTTGTCCAGGCTGCCCGCCAGTTTCATCTCGTCGGTGAGGGTTATGAGGTCAGCCTTCTGGCCTTTTTCATGGAGGGCGATAATCGCGCTGTAAATTTCGGCATGGGCGCTGGAATAAAAATCTTCGGGCCTGATATAGCGAAGGACGACGCCGAGAGCGTCGGGATCGAGGAGAAGGGCTCCCAGACAGGCTTGTTCGGCTTCGTGATTGTTGGGAGGAATCTTGTCTTTCAAGGTTGCCGGTGTCATCGCTTCCCCTTTCGCTTCGGAATTATACGATGGAAATCATAAAAAAAGCATCGCAAACCTGGAATTCATCGATAAAATTCCTGGCGACGCGATGCTTCGTTTTTCAATATCCAGCCCTTGGAGGATGGATGGAAAGCTGGATTTCTTACATCTGTCCTGCGTTGATGGCAGCCTCAAAGGCGGCGGCCTGCTCCTCGTCCGTGGCAGGCTCGGCCGCTTCAGCGCGCACCCTGCGGACACGCTGCTTCCTGGGCTGGTCGCTCTCTTCGGTCCTTTCGGCTTTCACTTCCTGGCCGGCGACGCTGAGCCTGAGCACAGCCTCATCCTTTTCGTAGAGGTGGATGAGGATCTTGTAGGCGCCAACGTTCTTGATAGCCCTGCCTGGTACTTCGATCTTCTTGCGGTCGATTTCTATCCCTTTTTTGAGAAGTTCATCGGCGATCATCGCGTTGTTGACGGCTCCATAGAGTTTGCCATTGGCTCCCGCGGGCATGGAAACGGAAATCTCCTCGGCTTCGATCTTTTCCTTGAGGGAGATTGAGGAAAGCCGCTTGGCTTCCTTGATGGTGTCGATCTCGTTCTTCTTCTTCGCGAAGAGAACTACGCTCTTTGTGTTGTAAACGACAGCCATGTCGCGGGGAAGCAGGAAATTCCTCGCATAGCCGGGCGCTACATCCTTGACATCGCCAATTTCGCCAAGGTTAGGGACGTCCTGGTTCAGGATGATTTTCATTTCAAGGCTCCTTTTATGCTGCGGTATGGAAGCCATACCTCGGTAATGCCCAATACGGGCAAAGCAATCATGATGATCGCGCCGACTGCGGAACTGAGCGCTACCGCCAAAATGGCGATAGGAGCGAGGAGGCGCAGAAAGCGGGTCGCATTGAACTGTTTGGACAGATGAGAAAGAATGCCCATGCCCTGGACGGCATAGAGGGATGCGGCACATAGAGCGATGTTCCACGCCGTTGTCGCGAGGATGTCCGTTCTTTTCGTCATCAGCACGACAAGAAGAAGTGTCCAGGCCAGGAGCGTGGGCCAGAGGGCGATGGAGGGAACACGAATATCGGCCAGGTTCATGAAGGTTTTGACGGTTCCATCGACTTTTCCTTCGCGTCGCATTTCCCGCGCCGCCCCCCGTGCCGCTATGACGGATCCGAACCACCAGCTTCCCGCCAGGATCCAGAGGATGAGGGCGGAAAAAGCCGAACGTATCACGCCGATAGCGCTGTCGACCGCCGCCTGCGCGTTGAAGAGACTGTCGCCGCCCGTGCCCGTGGAATTCATCGTCGATGCAACATACTCCACAAGCCATGCCGAGAAATTCTTGTCGGAGGTGGCTTTCATCACGAAGGGCGCCGCAAGGGCAGACAGAAGGGCTGTGGCAATCAATATACTCAGGCCCCTGCCCAGCTTGGCCGGCTTCATGTTGATAAAACCGATCGCTGCCAGGAGGAGAAGCGGAGGCACTATGCCCGATGCGAGAATGACGGGATCGAGCGTCTTTATCTCCAGCATCCTGAAGATTTGACCGACTGCGATAACGAGAAAGGCGAATGCCGCTGCGATGAGGCCGGATTTCCTTCCCCTTCCGGCGAAGGCATGCTGCACCGGTACGAGAAAGGCAAAAGAGAGAACATAGGAGAGATAGATAAACCCAGAGAGCAAGCCCGCTGAGGCATTGAGGAGAAACTCCTTGTTCCTGACTAACCGCACGCTTCCGTCCACTTCCCTGCTTCCTTTTCGCTTATTTCACGACGTAGGGAAGGAGGGCCAGCGCGCGGCAACGCTTGATGTTTACGGCGAGCGCGCGTTGGTGCTTCGAGCAGGTGCCCGTGATGCGTCTGGGCAGAATTTTTCCCCTTTCCGTAGTGTACCGACGCATCGTGTCTGAATCCTTGTAGTCAATGCGCGCCTTCTGGGTGCAGAACTTGCAGACCTTCTTCTTGAAGAATCCCTTGCCTTTGCGTGGTCCGCTGGAGCGGTCATCATCCCTGCGGCTTTCACCCTGGTCGTCGGAGCGGCTGCCTCTCGTATCGTTGTTGTTCATATCAGACATTGTATTCTCCTATTTATCTCTTTGTATCAAAAAGGAATATCATCGTCGAAATTATCGGTTGGCTTGGGGGTCTCGCTTGATCCGGGCAGGGCTGTTCCCTGCTGCGGTTTTTGATAGCCGCCTCCCGATCCCGACGGAGCGCTTCCGAGAAGGCGAACGTTGCTGGCATTGACGACAACCTTGGCTCTTGGCTGCCCATCCTGTTCCCATCGGTCCTGTCGCAGTTCACCTTCGACGCCGACCTGCTGGCCCTTTATCAGGTAGCGGTTCACCGCCTCGGCGCTCTTGCCCCAAAAATCGATTTCGAAAAAGCTGGTTTCATCCACCCATTCCTCGCCTTGTTTTCTCGAGCGGTTGACCGCTATGGAAAAGCGTGCGATAGGCATTCCCGATTTCGTGTATTTGAGTTCCGAATCCCTCGTGAGTCTTCCCACCAGAACCACGACGTTTATGTCGCGCATGCAAGGCCTCCCCGACTTAGGCTTCCGCTTTTACCAGAAGATACTTCAGAATGCTGGTGTTGAGTTTGAACGCTCTTTCCAGAGGTATGACGCTCTGGGGATCGAGGTTCGCGCGGTACAGGATGTAGTGGCCGCGATCCTTCTTCTTGATGGAATACGCCAGGAGGCGATCTCCCATATCCTCTTCCTTCACATCAGCGGCCTTGAATAGTGTCAGGTCAACCGCTACCGCTTCCTTGCCTTTTCGGAACGCATCTTCTTCCGAAGGCAGGACTACGACAATCTCATATGGTCTCATGCTTTTTCTTTCCTCCTTGTGGACCTATCCCTCCATACGGAGGGCATCTGATTCAACCGAAGCCCGAAAGGCACCGATTGGATAAAGAGGGAGCATTTTTATAGCATGTTTGACCATTCTTATGCAATACTTGCAATTGCGCGGACAATTCCACATAATTGGATGCAAAATTTCTCGGAGGAATAATGCCCGACATCATCGAACCTCGCGTGCTGAAAGGATTCCGCGATTACCTTCCGGAAGCGGAAAATGCCCGCATGTTTCTCGTCGACACGCTTGAGAAAACCTTCCGCTCCTTCGGCTTCGTGCCTATCGATACGCCAAGCCTTGAATATGCCGAAATCCTTCTCGGGAAGGGAGGAGGCGAGACGGATAAGCAGGTCTACCGCTTCAGCGACAACGGCGGACGCGATGTAGCCCTGCGCTTCGATCTCACCGTCCCCTTCGCGCGCTTCATGGCCGAACATGTCGATGAACTCTACCTTCCCTTCCGCCGATTCCATATCGCCAAAGTGTGGCGAGGCGAGAACACCCAGCGCGGACGCTACAGGGAATTCATGCAGTGCGATTTCGACATCGTCGGTACGGATTCGGCTTCGGCGGATGCGGATATCGTCCTCGTCATCGCCTCCGCGATGGAAGCCTTGAATGTCGGCAGAGTGAGCATACGCATCAATCATCGAGGTCTGTTCAACCGATTTCTGGCGGCGGCCGGCTGCGCGGAAAAATCGGTGTCGATCCTGCGAACTGTGGACAAACTTGAAAAAATCGGCAAAGAAGAAACATTTGCCCTGCTCTCGGCCGAAGCCGGGGCCGCGAACGCTGCGCATATCCTCGACTTCATCGAACCTGGGGTAAATTTCGAAACTACCCTCCTGAAGATGTTCCAATACTGCGCCACCGGCGACGCAGAAGCCCTTGTCGCAAGAAATCGACTTTCCGATGTATACGAAATAGCACAGGCTGCAGGTTATGCAGATTCGATAGTCCTCGATCCGAGCATAACGCGGGGCCTCGATTATTATACGGGCATCGTCTTTGAAACCTCGCTGCAGGCCATGCCCGCTATTGGCTCGATCTGCTCCGGAGGCCGTTACAACGAACTCGCCAGCCTCTATACATCGAAGAAACTGCCCGGGGTTGGCGCCTCGGTCGGCCTCGACAGGCTCCTTGCGGCGCTCGATGCCCTGGGGATGACTTCCAGCGCCGGCTACGCACCCCCGGTTCTTCTCGCGAACCAGGGCGAAGCCTCGTTGAAAGCCCTTCATGGCGTCGCTTCAAGGCTGCGCGGCCGCGGCATCTCCACCGAGGTCTTTCCCGAACCGAAAAAGCTCGTAGCGCAATATGGTTATGCCGAGAAAAAGGGAATTCCCTACGCTCTTCTCCTCGATGGCGCGAGCCTCGCCGCCGGGCAGTTTCCCCTGCGCGACCTTGGGAAAAGATCGACGACAGTCTTTTCGAGCTTCTCGGAGCTCGTTAGCTTTCTTGGTGCCCAATCGGGCGGAGCGTAAGAGTGAACGAGGCAGGCTTGATAAAGACCTTCGTGCTCAGGGCTGGCAGGATGACCGACGCTCAAAGGGAAGCGATTGATAGGGATGGGCCAAAATATGTCATCCCCTTCAAGCAAGAGCCGCTCGATATGTCCTTGGTCTTTTCCGAAGCAAAGCCTCTAGTAATGGAAATTGGCTTCGGTATGGGCAAAGCGACCTGGCAGATCGCGAGGGACAGGCCCCAGTACAACTATCTGGGCGTGGAAGTCCACGGCCCAGGCGTCGGCAAGCTCATAATGGAGCTGCGCGGGAACGATCTCGAAAATCTCAGGATTATACAGCACGATGCCGTTGAAGTTCTCGCCGCCATGGTACCGGAAGGAAGTCTAACCGGCCTTCATCTCTTCTACCCCGATCCCTGGCCGAAAAAGCGCCACCATAAGCGCCGCCTCATGAGGCAGCCCATCATCGATCTCATGATCTCTCGCCTCGCCTCCGGAGGCTATCTCTATTTCGTCACCGATATTGAAGAATACGGACGATCGACGCTCGACCTTCTTTCTTCCTGCCGCGGAATAGTAAACGAGTATGAAGGTTTTGCCCCCCGGATCGAGTGGCGACCCGAGACGAAATTCGAGGCCAAGGCGGGAAAAGCCGGCAGATCGGCCTTTGAGCTCTATTACTCGAAGAAAGCGCTCAGCTTCCTGTAGAGTGCGCCGATCTTCTCTTTCGCCTCAGCCGGGACAGCCTCATCGGCGGCAGCGTCGGCCAGGCCTTCCAGGCTTGCTATGCTTTCGTTGAGCGCCGTATGGAAGCCCTTTGAAACCCTGAACCAGAAGGTTCCGGCGCCGTCGGTGTAGAGGGTGACAAAACCCAGCCGCCTATCCTTCCCTTTTGGGATAGCCACCTGCAGTACATGGTCGAGGTTGGCTACCAGTTTTTCAAAACCTTCCAGATTGACGGAACGTGGGGGCTCCTGGAGCATGATCTCGAAATTGGCGCTCCGCGGCCAGTCGCGATCAAGATCGCCTTCCAGGTCGAGCCAGTCCTGAATTCTTATTATAGTTTCGAGCTTTTCACCTTCGAGAAGCCTGAAATTCCTGAAGCGTATCGAGGCGAGAAGACCCCTGTACGCAGATCCCCCGTCCCTGTCGATATTCTGCCTGGCCAGGCTGAAGGTCTCCCAAGGC
>JBAQLW010000165.1:0-5017 GCA_049302175.1 Rectinemataceae bacterium | reverse complement strand
GGCATAGGAGGGGCAGAACCTGAATGCCGAAGCGGCTTCCCTGATGCCCGAAATTTCCATACTATCAGTATAGAGTATGAGCGATCACAAATACGAGTCACCCGATAACGGCGCGGCGACTTCCAGTCCGAAGCCCGAAAAACGCCAGCTCTCGCCGATCGCGGAAAGGAACGCCCGTTTCCGAGCCCTGGTCCGACAAGCCCCAGAGTCGCCGGGCGTCTACATCATGCGCGACCCCGAAGGCCATATCATCTACGTGGGCAAAGCCAAGGTACTGAAAAACCGTCTGCTTTCCTATTTTTCGGGAAAGAAAGACATAAAGACGCGGCATCTCGTCTCGCGCGTGGAAAATATCGAATGGATCCTGGCGGGGAGCGAATACGACGCCCTCCTCATCGAAAACAACCTGATAAAGGAACATACTCCCAAATACAATATCAACCTGAAGGACGGGAAAACCTATCCGTCCATCCGGATCACGAACGAGGAATTCCCGCGCATTTTCAAGACCCGCAGGATCATCAACGACGGCTCCGAATACTTCGGCCCCTTTCCCAGCTCCGAGACGATAGACACCTACCTTGAACTCATAAAAAGGCTCTTTCCCCTGCGTCGCTGCGTCACCATGCGCAAGCGCGAAACGCCATGCATGTATTACCATATCGGTCGCTGTTCCGGCCCCTGCGCGGGAAAGATTACCCGCGAAGCGTACCTGGAGCGGGTCGGGCAGATACGCAAGCTGCTTTCGGGCGAAACGGCCGAACTTCTCGCCGACCTCAAGAAGCGGATGGACAGGGCATCCGAGGAATTCCGCTTCGAGGAAGCGGCCCGCCTCCGCGACGCCCTCAAGGCCGTGGACCTCTTCGTGGGCAGAACCAACGTGCAGGACTTCGATCCCGCGTCGAGGGACTACCTCGCCTGGCACAGCGACGGCGACCTCGTCGCCTTTATCGTATTCACCATGCGCGAAGGGCGGATGAAGGGTCGGGACAGCTATATCGCCCCCCTCTACGACACCGAGGAGGAGGCTATTCAAAGCTTCCTCAGCAGCTATTACGGCCCTGAACGCCTTCCTCCCCCTTCCGTCTATCTGATGAAGACGACGGCGACAAAACCCGTCGCCGAGTATTTCAGGAAGCAGCTTGACGTCAGGACGCGCTTCCTCGTGCCGAAGGAACAGCGCCACGCGGCTTCGATGAACCTGGCCGCCCAGAACGCCAAGGAAGAGCTCATCAAGAAGCGCAGGGAGATAGGCGACACGGGGGCGCTCCTGGAACTGAAATCGGCGCTGGGCCTCGCCACGGTCCCGACGCGGATCGAAGGCTTCGACATAGCCCACCTGGCGGGCAAAAACACGGTCGCTTCGCTCATCAGCTTCAAGAACGGCGTCCCCGACAAGAAAAACTACCGGTATTTCCGCATACGGAGCCTCGGAGGCGCCATCGATGACTTCGCCTCCATCCGCGAAGCCGTCGCGAGGCGCTATACCCGCCTCATCAATGAGGAAGCCGACCTGCCCGACCTCATCCTCATCGATGGCGGCGCCGGCCAGGTTTCCGCCGCCAAGGAAATACTCGACGAGCTCGGCCTCGACTGCGATCTCGCGGGTCTTGCCAAGAAGAACGAGGAAATCTACCTGCCGGACAGGCTCGGCCCCGTCGTACTGCCCAAAGATTCGCCGGCGCTGCGCGTCCTCGTCGCCATCCGCGACGAGACCCACCGCTTCGCGACCGGCCTTTCCAAGAAGCTTCGAACGAAAGACCTGCGTTTTACCGTGCTGAAGTCGGTGGAGGGCATCGGCGAGGCGAGGGCGAAGCGTCTGATGAAGAGCTTCGGTTCGCTGGGCGCCATCGCGGTGGCCGAGCCCGAGGCCATAGCCAAGGCGGCGGGCATTTCCCTGGACAAAGCCCTGGCCGTCAAGGAGAAGGCAGCCGTCTCCTACGGCGCCGATTAAGAAAAGCTCAATCGGTATTCGAATTTGACAGCCCAGCCGAGCGATGATACCATCATCTAAAGCCGCTTTATCAAGGTATTCGAGCGCATATCCAAACGGGAGGACCCAATGAAAAAGAGAGCAGTATTTGTGCTGCTTATCATCATGATCGCCGCCACGTCGGCTTTCGCCCAGGGCAAAACCTATCAACTCCGCACGTCGACCAATCTGGCCGGCGCGGGAACGATTGGCAAAGGCTTGGCCTATTTTGTCGACATCGTAAACAAGCAGTCCGGCGGCAGAATCAAGGCGGTCGCCAATTTCGGCGCCGAACTCGGAAGTCAGTCGGAACAGGTGGAGATGGCCAGGACAGGTTCCCTCGAGATGGTTGTTTCGGCCCCCGGCACTGGACCGGGCACATGGGTTCCCCAGCTCATGATGTTCGAATTCCCCTTCCTGTTCAAGAACAACGACCACTATCTGAGGGTCCTCAAGGGACTGGAAGCCGAAGTCAGCACGCTGGTGAAGCCCTATGGCTTCATCGCCACGGCGGGACAGTCCATGGGCTCGCGCCATATGCTCACCAAAAAGCCCGTCACGAAGCTGGAAGATATCGCCAACATGAAGATGCGCGGACCGAACGCCGTCTATATCAGCATGTTCAAGTCGCTGGGCGCGGCCGGCACGACGATGGACTGGAACGAAATCTACTCGGCTCTCCAGACAGGCGTCATCGACGGCATGGAAGCATCCCCCTCCATGATCAACTCGATGAAGTTCCAGGACGTGGCCAAGAATCTGACCATCACCGACCACATCATCGCCTGCGTGTACTATTTCTTCAACGAGAAGTGGTTCAACGCCCTCCCCCAAGACCTGCAAAAAATCGTCATGGACTGCGCCCAGGAAGCGGCACAGTACCAGGCCGAGCTGGATGAAGCCGACCAGGTGGCGTCGATGGAAAAGATCAAGGCCGCCGGCGTGGCCATCCATGAACTCAAGGACAAGGCCAAGTGGATCGATGCCTGCAAACCCATGCTCAACGACTACAGGGCCAAGGGCAAGGCCTGGAACGATTTCATCGATAAGATGCTGGCCATCCAGTAAGCATACCGGAACTGTTTCGCGGACGGGAGGTCGTCCCTCATTCTTCTCGGGACGACCTCCTCTTTTTTTATGGAGATCTTTGTATGGCAAGGAAATTCTACCTTCTGTTCGACCGCGTCCGTACCATAATGATGGTATCCGTCTCGGCATTCACGATTGTTCTCTGCTTTATCCAGATAATACTTCGATACTTTACCTTCCTGTCGATGCGCCCTTTCGCATGGGGCGATGAAGTGCTGCGGCTCTCCGCGATATGGGTCATCTTCCTTGGATTGAGCATCGGAGTGAGGGAAGGCGCCCACTTCACCGTGGACCTTTTCCTCAACAAGATAAAATCTGAAAAAGCCAGGCGTGCGGTCGATCTTTCCATCGATATCCTCGTGATGGCGATTCTGACCCTCCTCACCTACAAGGGCGCCGTCTACACGATCACCAACACGATGAGCAGCCTGCAGAATATACAGATATCGATGGCCTGGTTTTACGCTTCCGTACCCGTCGGCTGCCTCTTCGGCATCATTGAATACCTGTACAAGATCATGACCCCCGCGAAGCGCTGAGGAAGGAGACAACCATGTGGCAGATCTGGCTCGTGTTCGCGGTATTGCTGGCTTTTATATTTGCCGGCATCCCCATCTATATGTCGATCATCCTCACGACAGTGTCGTTCATGATAGGGATGAATCTCCCCCTCAACCTCGTCGTCATCAAGATGTTCGGGAGTGTCAATTCATTTTCATTGATGGCGATACCTTTCTTCATCATCGCCGGCAACATCATGGCCAAATCGGACATCACCGACAAGATTATCGACCTGTCCGACTCCCTCGTCGGCCAGTTCAAGGGCGGATTAGGCCACGTCAATATCCTGGCTTCCATGTTCTTCGGTGGAATCCAGGGATCGGGGATAGCCGACGCTTCGGCCATCGGCGGAATGCTCATCCCCGCCATGGAAAAGCAGGGCTACGACAAGGATTACGCCGTGGCCGTGACGGCGGGATCGTCGATGCTGAGCCCCATCATACCGCCCAGCATTGCGATGATCCTCTACTCCTACTACACGGAAATTCCAGTGAGCAAGCTCTTCATGGGCGGGATTGTTCCCGGCGTCATCATCGCCGGCCTGCAGATGATCTGGAACCGGATTGAATATTCTCGCAGAGGGTACAACATTCCGACCACGAGATTTTCCATCAGGAGGTTGGGGGAAACCCTTATCCACTCTCTTGGCGCCTTGGCCATGCCGATCATCATAATCGGTGGGATAATCTCCGGCGTTGTAACAGCTACTGAATCGGGCGTGCTCGCCATTGTCTATGGGCTCATTTATGGCTTCTATATCTCGAAAAAACTCAAGCCACGGGATCTCATCGACATCCTGAAGAACTCAGGCCTCACCACCGCCGTGGTCATGATCACCATCGCGGCGACGGGAGCCTTGTCCAATGTCCTGGTGCGCATGCGGTTCCAGGCCAACGTCACCGACTACGTCGTCAACGTCATCGGCAACCCGGTTTTCGGCACGCTTTTTCTCATGCTGATAATTTTCGTCCTGGGCATGTTTCTCGATCCGACCGTCCTCATCGCCATGCTGGCGCCCACGATTCTCAGCATAGGCAATTCATTCGGCTTCGGAGCGATTCACTACGGCGTCGTCATGGTCATAATGATGCAGCTTGGCGCCATTACGCCGCCTGTCGGTTCCTTCCTCTTTGTGTCCTGCGCCATAGGAAACCTGCCGCTTGAAAAATCCGTAAAACCGATGATCCCTTTCATAATTACCATCTTGATAGCGATAATGCTCAGCTTCTTCGTTCCGCAGATCGTCACCTTCCTTCCCGATCTGCTTCTGGGTTGAGCGGCCGGGCCGCAGAGGAGTATGGAATGCCAGGTATTGGAATAATAGGTTCGGGCGCGATAGCCTCCGTCCATGTCGACAGTTACAAGCGCTATGCGGAGGGCTGCGAGGCCAAGCAG
>JBAQLW010000164.1:0-3826 GCA_049302175.1 Rectinemataceae bacterium | reverse complement strand
CGCCGGGAAAATGATTTTCGGCAGGCTCTGGGGCCAGTATGTCGCCTGCATGTCGGGGCGCTTCCACTGGTACGAAGGCTACGACTTCGAGGATCTGGCAGCGCCCATCAGGGTGCTGAAGCTCCTGGGTGTACGCGCCACAATACTCACCAACGCGGCGGGGGCCGTGAACACGGCGTACAAGGTGGGCGACATTATGGTGGTGAAGGACCACATCAAGCTCATGGGGGCGAGCCCCATGCGGGGACCCAACATCCCGGAGCTGGGTCCCCGCTTCTTCGACGTGAGCGAGATGTATACACCCGCGCTGCGGGCTCTGGCCCTCGCCTGCGCCGAGTCGATCGGCCAGGGGGACAGGATGCGCGAGGGCACCTACTTCTATTTCGGCGGCCCCCAGTTCGAGACGCCGGCAGAAATCCGGGCGGCGCGAATACTGGGCGGCGACGCCGTGGGCATGTCCACCGTCACCGAGGCGCTTACCGCGGCGCATTGCGGCATGGAGATTCTCGCCCTCTCCCTCATGACGAACATGGCGGCGGGGGTCCTGCCCCAGCGCCTCTCGGCCGAGGAAGTCTCGATAGCGGCGGCTGAAGCCGGCGGGCGATTCAGGCAGCTCGTCCGCGCGATCGTGGAAGCGATGTGATGGGAACCTTCCTGTTCAAGGAAATCGGCCTCGTCGGCGAGGACTACGGTTTTCGCGATGGGGTGAATATCCTCGTGGAGAATGGGCGGATCGCGCGGATCGGCGGCGAGGCGCCCGCCGGTTTTTCAGGCGAAGTCTACGACGGCAGGGGTAAGGTCGCCATGCCCGGCTTTTTCAACACCCACTCCCACGTGCCCATGACCCTCATAAGGGGCTATGGCGAGGGGCTTTCGCTCCACGATTGGCTCTTTACCCGCATGTTCCCCTTCGAAGCCCTTCTCTCTGACGAGGACTGCTACTGGGGCTCCCTTCTCGGCATCGCCGAGATGCTGGCGAGCGGGACGGTCTCCTTTACCGACATGTACCTGCACACGCCCGGCATCGCGAAGGCGGTGCTGGAGAGCGGCATCAAGGCCAACCTGTCGCACGGCTATTCAACGCGCCCGGGAAGCGAGAGGTTCGCGGATTCGCCCGCATGGGCGGGTACGCGGTTCCTCATCGGGGCGGCCAGGGAGGATGGGAGCGGCCGGCTCGTTGCCGACGCGTCGATCCATGCTGAATACACCTTCGGCGAGGGAAAGATCGCGGCGGAAATCGCCGATTTCTGCTGGCGGGAAGGGTTGAGGATGCAGGTTCACCTCTCGGAGACGAAGGAGGAGCACGAAGCCTGCAAGGAGCGCCGCGGGATGACGCCGACAGCCTTCTTCGATGCCTTCGGGCTCTTCAGCGTTCCCACGACGGCCTCCCACTGCGTCTGGATCGAAGGCGGCGACTTCGACATCCTCGCTTCGCGAGGCGTCACCGTCGCCCATTGCCCTTCCAGCAACATGAAGCTGGGTTCGGGCGTGGCGCCCGTCGCGAAGATGATCAGGAAAGGGATCATGGTGGGCATCGGAACCGACGGCGCCGCCAGCAACAACAACCTGAACGCCCTCGAGGAAGCCAACCTCGCGGCGCTGATTCAGAAGGGCACGACGGGCGACCCCCTCATACTCGGCCCCAGGGAATTGCTGAAGCTCGCCTGCAGGAACGGGGCCCTCTCCCAGGGCAGGGCGGATTGCGGCTCTATTGCCTCAGGCAATAGAGCGGATATCGTCGTCTACGACCTCGAGGCTCCCCATCTCCAGCCCGTCTACGATGTCCTCTCGAACCTGCTGTTTTCGGCGGGGGCGGGCGATATCGTCCTCACCATGGTAGACGGCAGGGTTCTCTATAGGGACGGGGAATTCACGACCATCGACATTTCGCGGGTGATGGCGGAGTCAAGGAGGATCCGGGACGAGAAGCTCGCCCGCCTCGCCGGAGCCGCCACTGCCGGGAAGCGGGGGGAATGATGCTGACGATCAAGGAAATGAAGGAGAGGGTGCTTGAAAACACCCTCGCGGCCTACAATGAAGGACTTTTCGCGGGAACGAGCGGCAATCTGAGCGTCTGCGACGAGGAGAAGGAGCTGCTGGCTATAACGCCCAGCTCTTTTCCCTACGAAAAAATGACCCTGGACGACATCATGGTGATCAGGATGGCCGATGGATCAGTCGTCGAAGGCCGGCATCAGCCTTCATCGGAATGGAGGATGCACAGGGCTATCCTGCGCGGCCGGGCCGACATCTTCGGCGTCGTCCATACCCATTCGCCCTATGCCACGAGCTTCGCCGTCACCGCCATGCCTATCCCCCTCATCCTCATCGAAATGCTGGTCTACATCGGCGGCGACATCCCTGTGGCCGAATTCGCCCTGCCCGGCAGCGACACGCTGGGCGAGACGGTCGGGGCGACCCTCGCGCGGCGCAACGCCTGCCTCATGGCCAACCACGGCGCCGTCGCCGTCGGCGCGACCCTCGAACAGGCCCACCTGCGGGCTGTCTATGTGGAGGACGCGGCCAAGATCTATTCCCTGGCTCTGACGGCAGGGAGGGTCCACCTCATCCCCGAGGAAGCGGTGAAGGCCATGAAGACCCGGCTGGGCTTGCCGGATTAGCGTCGCCGACACTTCGACAGGATCAACACGCAAGAGAGGATGAACAGGACAATGAAAAGGGTAAAGAGAAGATTTAAAATTACATGGGCACAGCCAATTTTTCTTTTGTATTTCCTGTCATTCCCATTATTTCCTGTTGTCTTGTCAAAAAATTATGCTTGTCCATAGCATAGAATTTCTCAACAAGGAGCCACCATGAAACGACAGGATGACAACCTCGCCTTCATGCTTAAATATGAAAACGTCGCCTGGTACGACGGCAAGACGGTGCGCATCCTCGACCGCCGGATCTATCCGGCGCGGATCGAATATGTCACCTGCTGCAGTTACGGCGAGGTGATCGCCGCCATCAAGGCCATGGTGACCCAATCGGGCGGCCCCTATATCGCCGCGGCAATGGGCATGGCCCTCGCCGCCCGCGAAATCGACGCAGGCACCGCCGAGAAAGCCGGCGTCGGAACGACCCCAGCCGGGGCCGACTTCGCCGCCCGCATCAACGCCGCCGCCTGGGAGATCGCCCATGCCCGCCCCACAACGGCCGGAAAGATGGGGGCCATCACCGAGGCCTGCGCCAGGGTGGCCATAGAGGCGAAAGCCGCGGGCCAGGCTCCCGACAAGGCCGTCTTCGATCACAGCCTCGGCGTCATCGGCGCCCGCTATGCCCGCGCAACCGCCCAGGCCCGATACCTTGTCGACCAGTTCCCCGACAAGGGCACCGTCATGACCCAGTGTTTCGCCGAAACCATCGTCGGGACCATGCTCCGTGAGTGCAGGGAACGCGGCATGACCATCAAGGTAATCTGCCCCGAAACACGCCCCTACTTCCAGGGCGCCCGCCTCACCGCCTCGGTGGTGCGCGACATGGACTTCGACGTCACCGTCATCACCGACAACATGCCCGGCTACGCCATGAAAGCCAAGCATGTCGATGTCTTCACCTCGGCGGCCGACGTTATCTGCATGGACGGCCACATCGTCAACAAGGTCGGCACCTTCCAGATCGCCCTCTCGGCGCGTTACTGGGGCATCCCCTACTTCTGCACGGGCTCGCCCAACCGCGAGCACCCCGGCATCGACAGCGTGACGATCGAGGAGCGCGACGAGAACGACGTCCTCGAAGCCATGGGCGTCCGCACCGCCATGAAGGGCGTGCATGGCTTCTACCCCGCCTTCGATATCACCCCGCCCAAGCTCTGCGATGGCAT
>JBAQLW010000163.1:0-1620 GCA_049302175.1 Rectinemataceae bacterium | reverse complement strand
CGCCCTCCTCGACCCTCGGGACAGAGAGCAGATCGGGCACATACCGCACAGCGATGGTTCCGAGCCTCTACCCGCGGTCGGGATAGCCCTCGTTGTGGGAGCGGGAACAGGCCTGGGCGTCGGCTTCATGGAGAAGGGAGAGGGAGGAGAGTGCCGCGTCTATCCCTCCGAGGGCGGACATGCATCGATGCCCTGCTGGGATGAGCTCAGCTTCGCGTTCTTTCGCTGGATGAAGGACAGGCTCGGTTTTGACCCCAGCATCGAGCGGGCTGTCTCCGGTCAGGGCATCGACAATATATTCAGTTTCCTCTGCTCCGATGGCTATCCTGGAGAGGTGGCCGCTTCCATACTCGAAAAAAACGAGAGTGAGAGGCCCGCGCTCATAGCAGCCAACAGGCTGAACGATTCCCGATGCTCCCGGACCATGGAACTATTCGCCGAATTCTATGCTCGCGGAGTATCGAGCCTGGCGACGGCTTTTCTCCCGCAGGGGGGAATCTGGCTGGCTGGGGGGATATCGTCGAAAAACGAAGCCTTCCTCATCGAAAACCGCAGGTTCATGAAGCCTTTCGAGATCAACAGTGAACCTCATATAAGGAAATTCCTCGCCAGCACACCCGTGATGGTCGTGCGCAACTATTCCATTTCGCTCATCGGCGCCGCGAACGCGGCCTGCCAGCTCGGCGGCGTGTAACGATGATCCAGATCAGCGAAAGCCTGAGGGCTGATATGCTCGCGAAGGGCATCGATATAGCTCTCGCGACGCAAATACTCGAGGACTACAATTCCGGATTCTACGACAATGTCAAGCCGGTGGCGGCGAAAGCCGTCCCTCCCATCGACGGATCGACGGTCATCGATCTGAGACATCCCCGCAACCCCGAAGCGATCCTCTTTTCAGTCGGCGCGGATTGTGCAAAAACCAATCTCGCAGCCCTGGGCCTCGACGTGCCGGCATCGCTGCGCGATATCCCCGATTCATCAAGCCCGGCTGCCCAGGCGCATTTCAGCGCGGCTGACCTCGAAGCCATTGGGACAGCCCTCCTTCCCCGAAGCGCTTTTGGGGTTCTCAATGGCGGATCGGCGACGAGCTATGCCGACAGGAAAAAGAACCTCGCGCTCGGCCGGGCGGCTTTCGATGCGGTGGCACAGGGCTTTGAGGGGCTCGCTCCCCTGTGCAGGGAGATGCCGAAGGGCATGACGCCAGCATACGTGAACCCCGACGGCAGCCCGGGAGCCAGCTTCCTCGAGCTCAAGATGAGAGCGCGCCTTCTCCTCGCCCAGCGATACAGCGGGAAAATTGCCGCGACTAAAGGCCACCAGTCAGCGGAAAAGCTTCCCGACCACTTCCTTCCTCGAGTCCAGATGACGAGTCGGTCCAACGACAAAGTTCTCGCTGAGTATTACGCGAAAACCTCATCCTCTCCCTTCCTCGCTTCACTAGCCTGTGGGACTGGCTTGGAAGCCTCCGCATGGAGCACGGGCGTTCAGCCTATGATAGCGGCATACAGTCATTCGGAAGAAGGTCGTCCAAAGCGCGTTTTCAGCACAGCATTCGGAAAGCCGGATTCCAGCCTTCCCCTTCCCGGGGGTCATGGCCAGTGCTTCAGGGTACTGGGG
>JBAQLW010000162.1:0-3146 GCA_049302175.1 Rectinemataceae bacterium | reverse complement strand
TATCAAGACACCGGCCACCTGGCCCCAATGAAGCTCTGCGTCCCGTCCTGGCAGCTGCCCGGCTCCTGGCTCGCGAACGCCAGGGCTTTGGCTTCCCTCCCCTGGATCGAGGGCATTGAGCTTCTTTTCTTTTCCTACGACGAGGCGGCGAAAAAGCTCTTCGCCGATGAACGCGACGATATAGCATGCTTCTCTGAACGCTATTCCTTCAGCCTCCACCTTCCCGATCCCCTTACGCCCGATGCCTACGGACTCGTCGAAGCGACGAATTCCTTCATCGAACTGTACGTTTTTCATCCCTGGAAGGGCGAAGGAGCCTGGTCCGACCTCCTTGTATCCCTGCGCGCCGCCTACGGTGCGGATCGTTTCGCCATGGAGTACTCAGGCGAGGCGGCCTTCGAAAACAGCCTCGCGCTTTTCCCGGACCTGTCCCTCTGCGCCGACACCGGCTGTCTCATCCGCAACGGCCAGGAGCCGCTTGAATGGATCGCCGCGCGCCATGCGGCTATCCGCGAAATCCACCTGCACGCCGCGCGCGGCGGCAAGGACCATCTGTCCCTCGGTCCCGAAGAAGCCTGGCTGCCCGGCATCGCGGCAGCAGCCGCCCAAAGCGACTGGCGCGTCGTCCTCGAAACATTCAGCCTCGCCGACACGGAAGCCTCGTACGAGACCTTCAGGAGGGCAATGCCATGAAAAAAAACGCCACTCCAGGCACAAACCTAGGCACAAATCCAGTAACGAACACCGGCTTCGCGCGCTTCCTTACCATCTTCACCCTTATCTCCCGTATTCCAGTGAAGCGACGCTTCGAAGCCGACTTCTCCCGCGCCGACTTCTGGATACCAGCCCTCTCGCCCCTTGTCTCTATTTCAGCCCTTGCCGGCTTCGGCGTGGGAATAGCCCTCACGGGCAACCTCCTTCTCGCGTCGATTGCTTCCATAGCTCTCCAGTATTTCTCCTTCAACCTCTTTCATCTCGATGGCCTCGTCGACACCGCCGACGCCATGCTCCCCGCCGCGACGCCTGAGCGCAGACTCGACATCTTGAAGGACCCGCTCGTCGGCACCTATGGATTATTTTGTGGGCTCCTCATCTTTTCGGCGCGCCTAGGCGCCATAATCCTCCTCGCAGAGGAAGGCATACTCTTCTCGGCCCTTATTGCCGGCTTCCTCGTCGCCCCGCTCGCGGGCAGGCTCGCCGCAGTCCTCATTCCCTTTATCTCTAAACCCGCCCGCCCCTCTGGTTTGGGCTCATTGATGAGAGGTTTTTCCCTGGCGAGGATAGCCGCCGGCTCAATCCTCGCCATCGCCCCCGCCATCATCTTCGGATTCATCGCCGGCGGCTGGAAATTGTCCGCTCTCTGCCTTGGCGCGACCATCGTCGCTGCCGCAGTGACCGCCTTCTTCATCGCGCGGAGCTACAGGCTCAAAGTGGGCGGATTCACCGGCGACGCCCTGGGTGCCGCCATCGAGATCGGTGAGGTTTCTGCCTTCGCGATCATTGGAATCGCCCTGCGATGTATGGGCGGAGTGCTTTACTAGGAAGCTCGCGGCTATCCGAACGACACGAACAAGCTGATCTGTCTATTTATGGGCAACCCTCTTGCCTAAAGCTGAGCAATTATATAAATTTATTCATGACAACCCCACCCCACCAGGGTAGGGTTCCAAGAACATGAATCTGGAGGCCTAGCATGGACCACGGCAGCATAGCAAGCCAGAAGGCCATCAATCTTCTCAAAATGGCGAGGGGACAGGTGGATGCCGCTATAAAGATGATGGAAGACAACCGTTACTGCATCGATGTATCCAAGCAGATACTGGCGGGGGCGGCGCTTCTCAAGAAGGCCAACCTCGTCGTCCTGCGTCAGCATATCGACACCTGCGTCAAGGAGGCGGTGAATACCGACAAAGGCCAGGAAAAGATAGATGAAATCGCCCTCATCCTAGAACGCTATATGGGCGATCCGGGGGCTGTATGATCACGACAAAAACCATGGATATCAAGGGAATGACCTGCGCTTCCTGCGTCGCTGCCAATGAGCGTGCGGTGCGCAAGGTGGCTGGAGTATCCGAGGCCTCGGTCAATCTGGCCACCGAGACCCTGAAGGTGAGTTTCGACGACGACTCAACCTCGGTGGAAGCGATCAAGGCGGCGGTGAAAAAGGCCGGCTACGAGGCTGTCGAGCGGAACGAGGAGAGGGAAGTCACCATCCCCGTCGGCGGCATGACCTGCGCTTCCTGTTCCGCGGCAGTAGAGCGGGCTATCAGGAAACTGCCGGGCATCCAGCTCTCATCGGTGAATCTCGCCACGGAGAAGGCTTTCGTAAAATACGACCCCGCCGTCGTACGCATCTCCGAGATCAAGGGGGCGATCAAAAAGGCGGGCTACGAACCTCTCGCGATGGAAACGGTGACGACTGCCAAAATCGACGAACACGCCGCCGCCAAGGAGCGCGAGATCCGGTCGATGTGGACGAAATTCATCGTCTCAGCGGCTTTTTCGCTCCCCCTCCTCTATATCGCGATGAGCCACATGTTGGGTTGGCCCCTTCCCGCCGCCCTTCATCCTATGGATTTCCCCCTGCGCTTCGCCCTCATCCAGATTGCCCTCGTCATCCCTCCCATCGTGGCCGGACGGCGGTTTTACACGGTGGGAACGCGTGCCCTCCTCCATGGGGCGCCCAACATGGACAGCCTCATAGCCATGGGGACGAGCGCCGCCATCCTCTACAGCCTTTTCTCGGTGACGAGGATAGCCGGCGGCAATTTCGGCGCCGTCGAGGAGCTGTATTTCGAGACGGCAGGCATCATCATCACCCTCATCCTTTTGGGCAAGACCCTCGAAGCGGTGAGCAAGGGACGCACGTCCGAGTCGATCAAGAAGCTCATGGGATTGAAGCCGAAAACGGCGACCATACTCCAGGAAGGCCGGGAGATCGAACTGCCGATCGATGAGGTGGAACCGGGCGACATGCTCCTCGTGAGGCCGGGCGAGAGGGTGCCGGTGGATGGGGCTGTTCTTTCCGGGGCGAGCGCGGTAGACGAATCGATGCTCACCGGGGAATCGATTCCCGTCGACAAAGGCCCGGGCGACCAGCTGACGGGAGGGACTATCAATAAGAACGGTGCCCTCACGTTCAAGGC
>JBAQLW010000161.1:0-6134 GCA_049302175.1 Rectinemataceae bacterium | reverse complement strand
TGTGTAAACTTTGCCCAGATCCGCGAACTGCTCGGCAAGCTGGCGAAATAATTGGCTACTTTCAGTACCGTGGCATTCCGAGCAGCTGGGAATACGGTCTCGGCTCGATATCCCGGGCTGAAAGCCCGCAACGCTCGATCACTTCCACCAGGTCTTTCTTTATTTTTCCGACATCGACCTCATCGCCTTCCTCGCGGAGCGTTTCGACTTCCAGGTATTCCCCGAGCCCATCCACAACAACCAGTTCGGCCAGAATATTGCCGGCGCCTTTCCAGGATGTGCCGTTCTTCTGCTTGCGGTAGAGGAATTTTGCCGACATCTTGTTTAGAAACTGCCTGAAGGCTTCGGCGTCCAGAATTCCGAATTCCACTTCCTTGTTCACCTCGATGCTGTCGTAGTAGGTCTTTTCCTTGAAGGTCACCGTTTCCTTGCCGGGCTCGCTCCTCAGCCTCAGGCGGAAACCCAGCGGAGGATAGAAGGCGTTGGCGATGGGAAGAGACCAGTATTCATCACTTTTATCGATGTCCCCGAGAAAGGTCATCAAGGCGGAGAGTCTTGCCTCGACGGCCACGTGATCGCTGACCTTGGCTTTCAGTTCTATCTCGAGCATCGGGCTGTCCGACTGCGCCTTCAGGCTTTCATCGTGAGCACGGAGGCGTCATAGTCGGTCGGAGCCACCAAGCCCAGAAGCTCGATGCAGGTAGCCGCCAGGCTGGAGATTCCCAACCCAGGCACCAGGCCCTTCTCGTATTCTCCCTTGCATTCAGGATCATAGATGACGCAAGGTACGGGATTGAGGGAGTGGCTCGTTTTGGCCCTGGGGCTTCCATCCTTGTCCAGGAGAGCTTTTTTAGTCTTCCTGTCGTGCTCGATCATGTCGTCGGAATTGCCGTGGTCGGCGGTGAGTATCATGATGCCGCCTGCTTTGCGTATCGCGTCGGCGAGCCTTCCGAGCTGAATGTCCATCGATTCCATCGAGCAGACGACGGACTGGAAGACTCCCGTGTGCCCGACCATGTCGCCGTTCGGGAAATTGAGGCGGATGAAGCGATAGTCGCCCGATTCGATCGCCGCGATCACCTTGTCGGTAATCTCGGCGCATTTCATCCAGGGGCGCTGTTCGAAGGGAACGCGGTCACTCGGCACTTCTATGTAGTCTTCGAGCGCTTCGGAGAACTTCCCTTGACGGTTGCCGTTGAAAAAATAAGTGACATGGCCGTATTTCTGGGTTTCCGATATGGCCATCGACCGGATGCCCGAAGCGACGAGATACTCGCCGACGGTGCGGTCTATGGCCGGTGGGGTGACAAGATAATGCTTGGGCACGCCGAGGTCGCCGTCGTACTGCATCATCCCGGCATAGTATACATCGGGTCGACTTCCGCGGTCGAACCTGGTGAATGTTTCGTCCTCAAAGGCGCTGGTTATCTCCAGAGCCCTGTCGCCGCGGAAATTGAAGTAGACGACGCTGTCGCCATCGTTGATTGCACCGATGGGACCTTTGCCGTCGACGATCACGAACTCATGCATGTCCTGGTCGATGAGCTGGGGATTTTCATTCCTGTAGGTCTCAATGGCTGCCCTGGCGCTCGGGAAGGCCCTTCCCAGGCCTTTCACATGGCAGGCCCAGCCGCGCTTCACCATATCCCAGTCTGCGCCGTAGCGGTCCATGGTGATGTACTGGCGGCCTCCTCCCGAGGCTATCCTGTAATCGACTCCTCTGGCGTTCAGCCCGGCAAGAAAAACCTCAAAAGGCAGGATATAGTCAAGGGCGCTCTGGGATCCTACATCCCTGCCGTCAAGCAGGGTGTGGATTCTGGCCTTCCTGATTCCATCGGCGGCCGCCCTTGCCAGCATCGCTTTCAGATGGTCGATGTGCGAGTGCACATTGCCATCCGAAAAGAGACCTATGAAATGGAGGGTCCCATCATTCCTCAGGACCTTGGCGACGAGTTCTTTCCATACCGCGCCCTCGAACATGGCCCCGCTTTCTATGGAGGCGCCCACCAGCTTCGCGCCCTGGGCGAATACCCGCCCACAGCCGATGGCGTTGTGCCCGACTTCCGAGTTGCCCATGTCGTCATCCGAGGGCAGGCCCACTGCCCTGCCGTGAGCCTTCAGTCTGGTGGCGGGCGATGATGATTCGAGTGCCCTGAAATGGCGCATGTCGGCGCTCGCGACGGCATCCCCGTCCCGATACTCGCCATATCCTACGCCATCCATTATCACGAGGAGGACTGGGCCTCGCCTGCCCTGCCATTTCGGGTTCTTTTCGAGAGATGTCAGCATCGGAAGGCTCCTTGTCTATTCTCCAAAATACTCGATCAGCGTGTCGATAGGGATATCCTTCACCGTCTCCCTGTAGTTGAGGAAGGGAAGTCCTATCACCGAGAAGGCGCGGACGGGCGTGGCTCCGCAGGAGCGGATCATCGCGCTGGTGGCGTTTATCGTGCCACCCGTGGCGATCAGATCGTCCACGATGAGAAATCGGCTGCCGGGCTTTATGTCGTCCACATGCATTTCGAGGGTTGACGATCCATACTCGAGCGCGTATGACTGCGACACCGTTTTGCCCGGAAGCTTGCCCTTTTTTCGCACCAGGAGGAGGGGCAGGCCAAGCTTGTAACAGAAGGGAGCGGCGAAGATAAAGCCCCTCGATTCGATAGCCGCCACCGCGTCGATTTTCTCATTCCCGTAGAGCTTCAGCATCGAATCCAGGCAATAGCCGAAAGCGTCCGGAATGGCGAGGATGCTCGTGATATCGTAGAAGAGTATCCCCGGCTTGGGAAAATCAGGAACTTTGCGGATGGCGTCATCGAGATTGAAGCCCTCCGCTTCCATTATAGAATCGGACATAGAACCGCCCCGTGTTTTCATGATGAATGACGTCAACAATAGTAGGGATGAGGCTTGCCGATGTCAAGCTTGGCATACTGCCATGGCAGGATGCCACAGCCCCGCGGCTCAGCCGGACTCCTATGAGCGTATCCTCTTTATTACCGCCTCTGGATGAGGGCATCGAGCATTCCAACCATCGCGCTTGCGCCGATGGATACGCCCAGCCTCAGGAATTTCTCGCCCGTGTCCACCTCGGCGGAGAACTGATTCTTGAAGGGCCAGGGAGCGTACTGAGTCTGAAAATCGTTGCCGGCGAACCGTATCGAATCGAAGATTAAATTGGTATAGAAAAGCGCAAAGGGAAAGGTTCCGGCCCCGGTTATCGCCATGCGCTTGAGTCTCGCCGGCACGCTGGTTTTGGCCTTCGCTGTGCCTGCTGGCAAAAGCGTCTTCGGTATGGGAGTTCCGGCGACGACTTCCGGCTTGCCTGTCTGCCCTGTCTCCTGTGCGTCAAGTCTGGCTGTGACAAAAAACAGCGCGGCGATGCCCACAAGCAGGAGCGCCCCGGCCCTGCAGCGAATCCCGCCGCCGCGAAGCCCGCTGGCGCGAATCCCGCCGGCGCGATGCCCCTGCATGAGAATGCTCACGATCGATCCCCAAATATGGCAGTTCCGATGCGAAGCAAGGTAGATCCTTCCTCGACGGCTATCTCGTAATCCCCGCTCATGCCACACGAAAGTTCTCCGAAACCGGGCAAGATGCCGGGCTTATCGCCCGAGGGGCCAAAACGTTTCCAGATCTCCTCGCGGGCGCTTATGAGGGTTCTGAAGGAGGAACGGATAGCGTCGGAATCCGATGTGAAGGGAGCCATCGTCATCAATCCCGACAATTCGAGGGGACAATCCTTACCCGTTCCATCGACCCAGCGTTCCCTGTACTCCACATAGGCATCAACGGCCGCCAGGAGGGCGTCGATGTCGGCAAATCCCGATTTCGATTCCTCGCCTGTATGAAGTTCCAGAAATAGGCGCAGGGGCTTTTCCCGAATCCGGGCTCGAGCCTCGAGGGCCTTCAGCAGCTCCATGGAGCCCACCGACTGGATGCAGTCAAAAAGAGTCAGCGCCTTGTTCACCTTGTTGCCCTGAAGGGATCCAATCATTTCGAGGGAGAGGCCGGGCATATCTTGGCGAACTTCGGCCGTATACTTTCCCGCTGCTTCCTGTACCCGGCTCTCGCCGAAGGATCTCAGTCCGCAGGCGTAAGCCGACAGGACCGCTTCGATGGGATGGAATTTTGTCACGGCGAGGAGACGAATGTCGCTGGGATTTCTCCCCGCGCGCTTCGCCGCGGCATCAATTTTTTCCCGAACGCGGCTGATGTTGTCTTTAACGAAAGCATAATCGGCCATTGAAACAGTGTACTCCCTGACCTTGGCGCCTGGCAATCCCGGATGAAATTCCGTCTGCTTCACTCGACCTGAAACTTCCAGGTGAAGCTGCTCGCGTTGCCCGCATAGTCGTAGGCAGAGAATTCCAGGGAATGCTGGCCGTTGGGAATAAACTGCCCGTCCAGAATTATTCGTCCCTCACTGTCCACGATCGTGGATGACGGCGCCCCTAGGCCGAGGAAGGCCAATCCTTTATCGGTTATGCGTGCCGAATCGAATTTTCTGTCGACGAAAACTTTCCCGTCCAGCAAGGCCTTGAATCTATAGGTACCCGAAACCGATCCCCGCGCGTAGGGCGGGTCTATTACCCTGACGGCCAGGGCGTATTCGCCTTGTCGTATCGTCTGCGTGAAGTTTTTCCTGTTTTCCGCCGTGTATGATCTCCCCTCTCCAAGAAGGGTTATCTCCTCTATTTTCGGTGCAGCCCGATCCTGAAAGCCGTGGAGGAAGAATGCCGGATTTACCCATAGCCGAGAGCTGCCATCGAAGACGCGAAGGCGATAGTCCTGATCGAAGTCCTCACCCGCCACCCCGATCCTGCCTACGATATCGCCCTTGGCAACCATGGTTTCCGAAGCGGGCTCCGGTAAAAAATCCTTCGCCGAATAGATGCTCACGAATCCATTGCCATGGGCAAGGGCAATAAAATCATGCAATTCCGAAGGGAATCCTCCCGCCAGCCTGTCTTCCTTCTGCAGGAAGAGCGCAATACCTTGGCCTGCGGCGGTGACGCTGCTCCCCGTGACGGAAAGTGTCGCATCAGTCCGCAGGTACAGCGGCAAAGGGATACCGCCTGCCGGGCTGGAGGGGCGCCCGAAATTGACTTCAGGATCGACCCCGGCGAAACCGAGCGCGGCTTCCTGGGCTGGCGGCATAAAGACGAATGCCAAACCGAACGCGAGCGCAAGAAGCGCGTTTCTTATCCCGCCCATCAGCGGAGCCCCAGCCTGTAGCTCTGTGACAATCCGTCGCCACGGATTGTCATGATGTCGCCCGAGATGGAGAGTTCGCGGCTTCCGCCCTCCACGGGGAAGAAGGCCTCGAGGGAACCCCGATTGATCGAACCGGCAAAACGCTCCTGTCCTCTTGCCAGAAGGAAAGCGAATCTTTGAGGTCCAAATGGCGATATCTGCAATTCCGCGTCGCCTGAAAAATAGGCGGGGTGAACCATAGCGCTCCGCTTCTTTTCAACGTCGAACAAGGCCAGCCCGTCGGCAGTCTGAAGCACGACACTCTTTCCGTCGAAGGAAAACGCTGCCGCCTGCCTGTTTACTGCCTGTTTGTCCAGTCGCTTGAAATAGAGCAGGTCGTAAGCCTGGTTATTTTTGCCGAATACGGCGAAGTACTGGGGATCCCTGCCATACAAGGCAGCAAGGTAGTCGCCTGTTTCGGAAATCGCCACGCCATATATGCAGGGGTATTCGGAATCGATGCCTTTCGTTTCAATCTTCAGATCCTCGATCAGCCGTCCCCCTCCATCCAGGATCTGAACGGAGCCATCCAGAAGTCCCCAGGCCGAAACAAGCGGGCCGATGGATGCTGTCGTTATGAGGGTGCCGAATTCACGGGTCCATCGTGGTTCGCCTGACGCGCTCATCTCGGTGACGCCCTGTTGATCCGGCCTGAATACGAAAGTTCGGTCACCGACGATGTATGCTTCGTCTTTGATCAGCGGATTGGGATCGAGGCCAGCTTGAGAGCTGGAGCCGAGCGCGACAAAGTTCCTCCCTTGCGAGAGAGGTCGATGCGCGAAAACGAGGTAGACGAGCAGCACCGCTCCGATGATCCAGACGATATGGTCGCGTTTCCGGCCGTTTCGGCCCGAAGAAGATGCGATGCGCTTTCTCAT
>JBAQLW010000160.1:0-1959 GCA_049302175.1 Rectinemataceae bacterium | reverse complement strand
AGATGAAGCCGATCAACAAGAATTCGAAAATGGTCGGGCTTGCCTATACGGTGAGGCTGCAGGGCAAGGATTCCTGCGCGCTCTATTACGCCATGGAGCACGCGCCGAAGGGATCGGTCATCGTGATCGACCGCTGCGGCGATACGACCTATGCCTGCGTGGGCGAAATGGTGGCGCTGTTCTGCGAGTGCCAGGGCTTCGCCGGCATCGTCATCGATGGTCCGGCGACCGATTCCCTGGCTATCGAAAAATCCGGATATCCGGTTTTCTGCACCGGCCTATCGGTGGTGACGACCAACGTCATCGGAATCTCCGGCGAGCATGACGTCACGGTCAGCTGCTCTGGCGCTGTCGTCCATCCCGGCGATCTCGTCTTCGGCGACGCCGACGGCGTCGTGGTCATTCCTCCCGACAATTACCTGGACCTGCTCGTCAGGGCTGAGGAATCCGTAGCCCAGGTAGTGGAACTGCGCAAGCATTTCCGCGCCGGCGGATTCCCAAAGATTAACGTTGAGCGACTCTATAATACGGATGTCATGGCCATGATAAACGAGCTGAAGAAGTTCGACTGAGCCGCTAGTCCCTTATGAAAAGAACGCTCCGGATGAGGTCGCCGTCTACTTTGTAGATGGCGATGACTTCCAGCGGCTTGTCTCCCGTACCCACACCTTCGACCACTTCATGATCGATCACGTAATTGCCCTTGACGATCCTGTTCGCGATCCTGGCTTTGAGCGCGGGGTTTGAAAACTTCTTGCCATACATTTCCCTCAGCTCGTCCTTCGAACTCGCCAAAGCGCCTGCCTCGCCCATGTTCCTCAGTTCCGCGTCATCGGCATAACATGAGCAAAAACCTTCCAGGTCGTGCGCGTTGTAGAGTTCCAGCTGCCTGGAAACGATTTCCGCTTGTGTCATATTCAATCTCCTTCGGTAGTAATAGAGTAACATCTGGTTGGATATGCCGACCGCGATGGGCTTTCTACAAGAGGGCTGCCGCATCTTCGAGGGGAACCCTCTGGATGGGCAGGGCTCCAAAGCCATTTTTCTTTACCTCAATACCTGTCGTACCTAGCCTTATGCCGGACATGCGATCTCGCCTGATGATGGCTTTCCTGATGGCTGCCACACTATCATACATTCTTTATCATTGACAGGAAGTATCGGAATCCCTGAATATAAGCCTTTCAAGGAGCAACCATGAGCGATACAGCCTCGGCTGTCTACAAGCCCCTCCTCGGCGTACGGGAGACCGAACGCGCGATCAAAGAAATCAAGGATTTCTTCCAGCTGAGCCTGGCCACTGAGCTCAACCTCACGCGCGTTACAGCTCCCCTCTTTGTCCTTTCGGGCTTGGGCATCAATGACGACCTCAACGGCACGGAACGCCCAGTCGCCTTTCCCGTGAAGGCTTTGGGCGACCAGAGGGCCGAGATTGTCCACTCGCTGGCGAAATGGAAGCGGCTCGCCCTTGCCGAGTACGGCTTCGGGAAAGGATTCGGGCTCTATACCGACATGAACGCCATACGCGCCGACGAGGATCTCGACGCCATCCATTCCCTCTATGTGGATCAATGGGACTGGGAGCGCGTGATCGATGCCTCGGAGCGCAGGCTGGAATTCCTCAAGCACGTCGTCCGCCGCATCTATTCGGCCATCAAGCGCCTCGAGTTCAGGATGCACGATCTCTACGACGCATTGCCTATCGAACTCCCCGAGGAGATCACCTTCATCCATGCCGAGGAGGCTCAGGCACGGTATCCCGCTCTGAGTCCCAAGGAACGCGAGGACGCCCTCGCCAGGGAGTATGGAGCAATCTTTTTGATCGGCATCGGCGGAACCCTCGCCGACGGCAAGCCCCACGACGGCCGCGCCCCCGACTACGACGACTGGAGCACGCCCACGGATGGCGGATTCAAAGGCTTGAACGGGGACATCATCATATGGAACGGCGTCCTGGGC
>JBAQLW010000159.1:0-4000 GCA_049302175.1 Rectinemataceae bacterium | reverse complement strand
CCATGATCCTCGGCATCGATGCCCTCCTCGACATGGGACGCACGAGCCTCAACGTGACGGGCGACTTGGCTGGTTCCGCCATCGTCGCAAAGACGGAAAAAGAACTGGATATGGCGAACTGGAAATAAGCTCGCGCCCTCCGCGCGGCTTCTGTGGCTACATCAGGCCATGTCGTCCCTTGCATGGGGCGGTATGGCCTTTTTACTTTTCAAGCCAAAAAATTGCGTAAAATATGCAATAAAAATGCATAAAACTACATAAACCCCTTGAAATATTCATAAAATATGCATAAAATCGTCATCCTACACGATGCAAGGAGTAAGTCATGAAGAAAAAAATAGTGCTCGCGTATTCGGGCGGTCTCGATACAACGGTGATTGTTCCCTGGCTCAAGGAAAACTATGACTGCGAGGTAGTGGCGGCATGCGGCGATGTTGGTCAGGAAGCCGACTGGGGAGCGATGGAGAAGAGGGCTCTCGCTTCAGGCGCGTCGAAATTCATCAGGCTCGACCAGAAAAAAGAATTCGTCACGGATTACCTTTGGGAACTGGTCAAGGCGGGAAGCCCCTATGAGAAGAAGTATCTCCTGGGCACTTCGGCAGCCCGGCCCCTCCTCGCCAAGGGTCTCGCCGAGGTAGCCCTCGCCGAGAAAGCCGACGCCATCGCCCATGGATGCACCGGCAAGGGCAACGATCAGGTACGTTTCGAGCTTGGCGTCAAAGCCTTCGCTCCGGAGATGGATGTCATTGCCCCCTGGCGCATCTGGGACATCCAGAGCAGGGAGGAGGAGATCGAATATCTCGAAAAGCGCGGCATTCCCGTGCCCATGAAGAAGTCCGATTCCTATTCCCGCGATGACAACCTCTGGCACATCAGCCACGAGGGTCTCGATCTCGAAGATCCCGCCAATGAACCCAAGTTCGAGGGCATGCTCAAGATGACTGTCTCCCCAGAAAAGGCTCCTGACAAGGCCGAGTATGTGACGATCGGTTTTGCCAAAGGCGCACCGATCTCGGTGAACGGCGAAAAGCTCGATCCCGTCGCCCTTGTAAAAAAGCTCAACATTCTCGGCGGCAGGAACGGCGTGGGCCTTGTCGACATGGTGGAAAACAGGGTGGTGGGCATGAAGTCCCGAGGCGTCTACGAGACACCGGGCGGCGCCATCATCATGGAAGCCCACGACAAGCTGGAGCAGCTCTGTCTTGACAAAAAGACGCTTTCGTTCAAGCTCACCGTAGCCCAGCGTTTCGCCGAGATCCTCTACGAGGGCGAGTGGGTCTCGCCGCTCTGCCTGGCGCTCAAGGCTTTCATCGATTCCACTCAGGACGTTGTGACGGGAAGCGTCACCGTCAAGCTCTACAAAGGATCCATCCTTTCGGCTGGGGCGACTTCCCCCTATTCCCTCTACGACGCGAGCCTTGCGAGCTTCACGACGGGTCCGCTCTTTTCCCACAAGGATTCCAGCGGCTTTATCAATCTCTTCGGACTGCCGACCAAGGTGAGGGCTCGCCTCAACGCGCGGATCGCCGCCGACGGCACGGCCTCGGGTCCCGATGTGGTAAAGCCGGGAAATTCAGGCTATACTGCCCCAGCGGGCGACTGATCGCTTGTCGGCGAGATGAATACAAGGGGAGGCGCCAAGCCTCCCCTCATTTTTACAAGGATGGTCTGAAATGGCGAAGCTCTGGCAAGGCGCCTCAGGCGGCGTGGGACTCCACCCCGACGTCGAGGCTTTTCTCTCCTCCCTCTCCGTCGATTCGCGCCTTCTGGGCGAGGACATTGAGTGCTCGATAGCCCATGCGGCGATGCTGGGGAGGCAGGGCATCCTTCCGCCCGAGGAATCGGCGTCGATATGCTCGGCGCTCGAGCTTATCTTGGCCGAGGCTGGGGAGGGGAAGCTCACCATCGATCCTGACAGCGAGGACATTCACTCCTTCATAGAAGCCGAACTTACGAAGCGGCTCGGCGAGACCGGAAAGGCTGTGCATGCGGGCAGGAGCCGGAACGACCAGGTG
The DNA here is from genome assembly GCA_049302175.1 of Rectinemataceae bacterium. Lineage (GTDB taxonomy): Bacteria > Spirochaetota > Spirochaetia > Treponematales > Rectinemataceae > CAYXUF01. Next base: position 1,985 of record JBAQLW010000159.1, on the reverse strand, counting down.
GCCGTAGCCTTCAGGCTCCACATCGTGAGAGCCTTCGACAGGGTAGGGGGAGCGTTGCTGGATGCGCTGGACGCTATACTCAGTCTCGCATCGGAGCATACGACGACGATAATGCCCGGCTATACCCACCTCCAGCGAGCCCAAGCCCTCACCCTTGCCCATCATCTCCTTGCCTGGTGCGCTGCCCTGGAGCGCGACTGGAGCCGCCTGCGCGATGGGCGCGAGCGGGCCAATGAATGCCCCCTCGGCGCTGGAGCCCTCGCGGGATCGGGCCTGCCGACCGACAGGGAATATACTGCCGAAGCTCTCGGTTTCGCGCGCCCATCGCGCAACACCATGGATGCCGTCGCCGATCGGGACGCCTGCGTCGACTTTGCCGCAGCCTGCTCGAGCATCATGGTTCACCTCTCGCGTGCTTGCGAGGATATAGCCCTCTGGGTTTCGACCGAATACGCCTTCATGACCCTCGGCGACGCGGCGAGCACGGGTTCGAGCATCATGCCCCAAAAGCGGAATCCCGACCCCGCCGAGCTCATCCGGGGCAAGACGGCCAGGGTTTTCGGCGCCCTGCAGGTTCTCCTCGTCATGCAGAAGGGCCTTCCCTATGCCTACAATCGTGATCTCCAGGAAGACAAGGAAATGTTCTTCGACATCGAGGACACCGTGAACGGGGCTCTGCGCGCCTTCGCCGTCCTCGTCACCTCGCTCCGGCCCAACGTTGAAAAGATGCGCAAAGCGGTGGACTCTGGCTTTCTCGAAGCTACGGACATCGCCGAATATCTCGTTCTCACGGGGCTTCCCTTCAGAACAGCCTATCAGGCCGCCAAGGCTCTTGTAAGCTTGAGCATCGGCACGGGAAAGCGCTTTGCCGAGATTCCTGAAGCCGCGATCCTGGCCAGCCACGATGCCTTTCGGACTTTCGCCTTCGACCGCGGCGCTTTTATCGCCTATCTCGAGCCCGAGGCCTGCGTGGCGCGGCGGAAGCAGACGGGAGGCCCGGCTCCGGAGCGTACGGTCGAGGAGATCGCGAGGCTCAAGGTCTTCGTCGCGGAAAAGCGCGATGCGTCCTGAGGGGAAGTTGCCCTGCATTCTCCTCGCAGCGGGCGCGAGCTCGCGCATGGGAAGCCATAAACTCCTCCTGTCCATCGACGGCGAGAAAGTTGTCAGACGAACGGCCAGTGTCGTCCTCGCGCGGTGCTATCCTCTCATCGTCGTAACCGGGTACGGTCGCGAGGCGGTGGAAGAAGCCCTCGCGGGGCTCGAAGGCATTATATTCGCGTACAACGGCGATTGGGATAGTGGCAGGGTTAGCTCAGCTATCAGGGGCCTCGAGGCCCTTCCCGCCGCTAGCCCCGGTTTTTTCCTTCACCATGCCGACATGCCCTTCATCAGCGAGGCAGCCTTCGATGCGCTCGAGGGGAGGATCAGGGACAGGGGGGAGACGGCCTCCGGTTTGGCCGATATGGTTCTCGTCGCCGGTCATCGCGGAAAACCAGGACATCCCGTCTACTTCCCTTCAAGCTGCATACCGGCTATCAGGGCTCTTGAAAAGGGTGAAAGCCTGAGAAGCGTCCTGGATGACAGGGGATTCCTCATCGTCGAGACGGGCGGCGAGGGCGTCCTCGATGATCTGGACAATCCTGGCGACTATGCCGCGCTCTGCCGAAAATATAGCATAGCTGATGGCATCGCTAATGGCAGGACGCTATAATCCCCGACATGACGCAGCAGGGCGAAAAAAGCGGCGAAAAAACCAACGCGATTCGGCTGCTCGAGGCCGCTAACCTTCAATTCGAAATCCTTCATTATGACGTGGACAAGGATCTTTCGGCGGTTCACGCGGCCGAAAAACTGAACCTGGATCCCGATCAGGTCTTCAAGACCATTGTCCTCCAGGGCGAGCGGACGGGCTATTTCGTCTGCGTCATACCCGGCTCCTTCGAGATAGACCTCAAGAAGGCCGCCAGGGCGGCCGGCGACAAAGG
>JBAQLW010000158.1:0-9135 GCA_049302175.1 Rectinemataceae bacterium | reverse complement strand
GGATGAAGGCGACGGGGCGCCTCGTGGATGCCAAGGCCCTGAAATCCAAATCCAAGGGAAAGAAGTCGAAACTGGCCGAGATGAAAACCTGGATTCGGCAATGGCTGAAGGACAGGAGGGAAAAGCGCAGCCAGGCGGAGATACGGCTTCGGACCGCCGAATCGATAGCCGCCAAACCCTTCGATCTCGATCTGCCGGAATTGCCGCCGCTGAGCGGCCTGAGGGCAGGCCGGGCGCATGCCGCTGATAGCGGGGCGAGTACGTCAGCAGCGGCCGCGACCACCCTCGACGCCGATGGCGTGGCTATCGAATTCGTCTCGGTGCCGCCCCAGGCGGTGACCGGCGTCGGCTCTCCCGCCGATGAAGCCGAGAAAAGGGCCCTTGTCCAGCGCATCCTCGAGAGGAAGAAGAAAACCTACGCCGTGCCCGTCGACGGCATTCTCAACACCTATCCCGACGGCCAGTACTGGGTGATCGACGACAAGACGAGGCGCAACGCCGAGGTCCTGCGCGAAACCCTCGCGGAATTCAACATCGAGGCCGAAGTGACGGGCATCAGGAAAGGGCCTGTCATCACCATGTACGAGATCCTCCCCGCCCACGGCGTGAAGATCTCGAAGATCACCAACCTTTCGGACAACATCGCCCTCAGGCTCGCCGCCTCGAGCGTTCGCATCGTGGCGCCCATCCCCGGCAAGCACGCCGTGGGCATCGAGGTGCCCAACGAAAAACGAGCCATCGTCTCCCTGAGGGAGATCATCGAGCACGAGGCCTTCAGGACGGCGAAGATGGAGATCCCCTACGCCCTGGGCAAGGATATTTCGGGTGAAGTCCAGTTCAGCGATCTCACGCAGATGCCCCATCTCCTCATCGCGGGAGCCACAGGCTCCGGCAAGTCGGTCTGCGTCAACGCCATCATCCTTTCGATCCTGTACAGACGGACCCCCGAGGAAGTGAAGCTCATCCTCATCGATCCCAAGATCGTCGAGCTCAAGCTCTACAACGGCATACCCCACCTCCTCACGCCCGTCGTCACCGATTCAAAGAGAGCTTTCCAGGCTCTCCAGTACTGCATCTGCGAAATGGAGCGGCGGTATTCCATCCTGGACAAGGCGGGCGTGCGCGACATCAAGACCTACAACAAGCGCGTGAAGGAGCGGAACCTCGCCCAGGAGAAGCTGCCCTACATCGTCGTCATCGTCGACGAGTTCGCCGACCTCATGGCCACGACAGGCAAGGAACTGGAAGCTACCCTTGCCCGCTTGGCGGCCATGTCGCGAGCCGTGGGCATCCACCTCGTCCTCGCCACGCAGCGACCTTCCATCGACGTCATCACTGGCCTTATCAAGGCCAACATACCTTCGCGCATCGCCTTCATGGTGGCGAGCAAGTTTGACAGCCGCATCATCATCGATATGGTGGGCGCCGAAAAGCTCCTCGGCCGCGGCGACATGCTCTATTCGGGCTCCCAGGACCCCTTCCCCGTGCGCATGCAGGGCGCCTTCGTGTCGGAGGAGGAAGTCGAGCGCTGCGTCGCCCATGTAAAGACCTTGGGCGAACCTGAATACATCGACGATGAGATTTTCTACGATGAAGACGAAGAAAACGCCGAACCGGGACTCTTCGATGACGGGGAAGGGGATCCTCTCTTCGAGAAAGCCCTGGAGATCGTCCTCCAGCAGGGCAAAGCCAGCGCTTCTTTTATCCAGCGCCGGCTGAAGATCGGCTACAACCGATCAGCCCGCCTCGTCGAACTCATGGAAGAGCGAGGCATTGTCGGCCCATCCCAGGGCTCGAAGCCGCGGGACATCCTGCGGAATCCCGATTTCTCGGGCGGTCATCCGGACGCAGGCAGGAGCCCGGCCGCGGAGCGTCAGAGCCAGGCTTCAGCTGAGGACTCCGGTAGCCCGGGATTCCAGCGCGGTGGCCGGGACTTCTAGCGCAGCAGTCCGAAGGCTCGAGGCAGGAAAAGCACCGTATCAGGGATATAGGTGATCACGATCAAGACAATGATCATCGCCATGAGGGGCCAGAAAATCTCCTTGACGATGTCCTTCAGAGGCGTGCCCGAAATGGATGATGTGATGAAAAGCAGTACTCCGAAAGGCGGTGTCGAGAGGCCGATCATCATGTTGAAGGTCACCACAAGGCCGAAGTGGACCATGTCGATACCCAGCGCGCGCGCCACGGGAAAGAGAAGCGGCACGAAAATAAGCTGTATCGTCGAGGTATCCATGAATATTCCAAGCAGAAGGATCACGATATTCACAAGGAAGAGAAAGAAGTACTTATTGGACGAAACACCCATGAACCACGTCGCAAGGCCGGCGGGTATGCCCTCTCTCTCGACAACGAGGGGTGCGGTCGCATGGGGCGCTTCGCCCCCGTGTTGTGCCTCAGGGGACTGTCTTTACAGAGCCGCCGATTGGGCTTTACTATACAGCCCATGGCTTCCATACCCGAAAAATCGACACCCAGACCTTCCGGATTCATTCAGTCGGTCGACCGAGCACTGACAATCCTCGAATTCTTCTCACAAGAAAGACCCGAAGCCGGCGTTTCGGATATCGCGCGGGAACTCCATCTCAACAAGAGCACGACCTTCGGTTTGCTCAGCACACTGGAACGCCGCGGCTATGTTGAACAGAATCCGGAAAACGGCAAATACAGGCTTGGGCTTAGGACTCTGGATCTCGCTACTATCAAGCTGGCGGGTTTCGATATCGCACGGGTTGCCCACCCCCTCCTCAGTTCCCTCGTGGAGCAGCTAGGTGAGACGGCCCATCTCGCGATCTACGAGCGGGGCGAAGTCATCTATATAGACAAAGTCGAGTCTGACAATACCCTCCGCATCGCTTCCTTTATTGGCAAGAGGAATCCCGCGTACTGCACAGGAGTAGGGAAATGCCTCCTCGCTTTCCAGACCGAAGAGGAAATAGACCGGGTCATCAGAGCCGGTCTCGTCGCCCGCACGCCTCAGACCATCACCGATCAGGCCAAGCTCAAGGCTGAACTCGCGACCATACGGGAAAAGAACAGGGCTGCCGATAATGAGGAATTCACGCTCGGTCTTGTCTGCTCGGCGGCGCCGGTACGCGATAGCCAGGGCAAGGTGTGCGCCGCGATCAGCGTCTCGGCGCCCACGATCCGCACGACGCCCAAGCGTCTGGCCATCATCGACAAGGCTATCGCCGAAGCCTCATCCACCATCTCCAGAGCCCTCGGATATAAATCTAGCTGATACGGTAAATTCCTCCTTGACAGATTTTAAGGGTCATGTCTATAATAGTGATATATGAGAACGAAGTGCTATAATGTAGCACAAAAGCATGAAGCTATGAAAATGGAAGAATAGCGCGGGACCATCCCGCCGGGAGGAGAGAGAACATGGCAGAGCAGGGCAAGAGCAATCCTGAAATCGGAAAGACTATCCAGGCGGGCGGCATCGCCGTCAACTATCACGACATGGGCTCGGGCGATCCCGTCGTCTTCGTCCACGGTTCAGGTCCCGGCGTCACCGCCTGGGCCAACTGGCGCATCGTCCTTCCCAAGCTCGCGGCAACCCGAAGAGCCATAGCTCCGGATATGATCGGCTTTGGTTATACCGAGCGGCCCGCCGGCATACAGTTCAGCATGGATGTCTGGGGCAAGCAGCTCAAGGATTTTCTCGACGCGATGAAACTGGACAAGGTCGACCTCGTGGGCAACTCCTTCGGCGGCGGCTTGGCTCTCTATATGGCCATCCACTATCCCGAGCGCATCCGCAAGGTTGTCCTCATGGGGGCCATGGGCGTCCAGTTCCCCATCACCGAGTGGCTCGACAAGGTCTGGGGCTATGAGCCTTCCTACGAGGCCATGGCCGAGGCTCTCACTCACTTCGTCTCAAATAAGGCTATCATTACGCCGGATCTGGTGAAGATGCGCTACGAAGCCTCGATCCGCCCCGGCTACCAGGAGAGTTTCGGCGCCATGTTCCCCGCACCCCGCCAGCGCAGCGTGGACGCTATGGCCAGCGCCTCGGCCGACATCGCCTCCATCAGGCACGACACCCTCATCATCCACGGCCGCGAGGACCAGGTCATCCCCACCGAGACTTCCCAGATGCTCTTCAGGCTGATTCCCAACGCCCAGCTCCACATGTTCGGCAACTGCGGACACTGGACCCAGATCGAGCAGAACGCGCGCTTCTGCGCCCTGGTCGAGGCTTTCCTCGCAGGCGTCTTCTGATGGCCCTCGCACTGGCTGAAATCGCCACGGCCGCCGAGGCCCTCGACGCCGCCGCAAGGACCTGCGTCCCTATCGAAAAACTCACCCTGACTTACCCGGCCATCGACGTCGACGACGCCTACGCCGTGCAGATGCGCAATGTCGAGCGCGCTCTCGGCGCTGGCAGAAAAATATCCGGCAAGAAGATCGGCCTCACTTCCAAGCCTATGCAGGATATGTTCGGCGTTACGACTCCTGACTTCGGCCACCTCTTCTCCGACATGGAAGCGACCAGCGGGCGCATCGAGCGAGCGACGATGGTCCAGCCCAAGGTGGAAGCGGAGATAGCCTTCGTCCTCGCCCGCGACCTCGACATGGTAGGCGAAATAACGGCGGCCGACGTGCTCGCGGCGACCGACTACGTCGTCGCGGCCCTCGAAATCGTGGACAGCCGCATAGGCAACTGGAAGATCGGCTACTGCGACACGGTCTCCGACAACGCCTCCTCCGGCAGGTACGTGCTGGGATCGGTGCGGAAAAAGATCGCCGAAATCGATCTCAAGGCCGAGGTCATGAATTTTTCCCTGAATGGCGAACCCAAAAACTCGGGCAAGGGTACCGACGTCCTCGGCGACCCCGCCTACTGCGTCGCCTGGCTGGCCAACTCCATGAGGAAATACGGCACCATGCTCAAAAAGGGCGAGGTGATCCTTTCCGGAGCCCTGTCGGCCGCCATCGGCGCCGGCAAGGGTGACAGCTTCAGGGCTGATTATTCCACGCTTGGCTCCGTTGAAGTCGCTTTCTATTAAAAGGAACGGAATAATGGCACAGAAGATCAAGGTGGCCATCATCGGCCCAGGCAATATCGGCACCGACCTCCTTATCAAGCTGAGGAGGAGCCCCTTCCTCGAGGTAGCCTACGTGGTGGGCGTCAAGGAATCCCCGGGCATCGAGATCGCCAAGGGCTTCGGGATTCCGACGACAATAAAAGGCATCGACGAGATGCTCGAGGTTGAGGACATCAGGATCGTGTTCGACGCCACTGGCGCCGGACCCCATCTCGTCCACGCTCCCAAGCTCAAGGCCGCGGGCAAGATCGCCATCGACCTGACGCCTGCCGCCGTCGGCCCCTATGTCGTGCCCTCGGTCAACCTCAGCGAGGAAATCTTCAAGCTTGACAACGTCAACATGGTCACCTGCGCCGGACAGGCCACTTCGCCCATCGTCTACGCGATCAACCGAGCCGCCGACGTTTATTACGCCGAAATAGTCTCCTCGGTTTCCTCCAAGAGCGCCGGACCGGGAACAAGGCAGAACCTCAACGAATTCATCGAGACAACGACGAAGGCGCTCAAGGTCATCGGCGGCGCCGACCAGGCCAAGGCCATCATCGTCCTCAATCCCGCCGAGCCTCCGATATTGATGCGCAATACCATCCTCTGCAGGGTGCGCAAGCCCGATTTGGCGGCCATCCGCGAATCGATCGACAGGATTCTCGTCGACGTCAAAACCTACGTTCCCGGCTACCGCTTCCTCGTCGAACCAATTCTCGAAGGCGATACGGTCACCACCGTCATCGAAGTGGAAGGCCTGGGCGATTTCCTGCCGAAACACACGGGCAACCTGGACATCATCAATGCCGCGGCGGTGAACGTCGCCGAGCGTTTCGCGAGGCGAATCCAGGAGGGAAAGCGATGAGCAAGGTCTATATAACCGATACGAGCCTGAGGGACGGCAGCCACTCCGTCTCCCACCAGTACACGAGCGCCGATGTGGCCAAAGTCGCGGCGGCGCTCGACGATGCCGGCGTCGACATCATCGAGGTGAACCATGGCGACGGCCTCGGCGGGGCTTCCATCACCTACGGCTTTTCCCTCGAAAACGAGCTCGACCTCGTCTCCGCGGCGGCCAGGGCAGTGAAGAAGGCCAAGATCGCCGTCCTCCTTGTGCCCGGCATCGCCACCCTCGACCTCCTCGAGGAAGCCCAGCGCCGTGGCGCCTCCATCGTGCGCGTGGCTACCCACATCACCGAAGCCGATGTTTCCGAGGAATACATCAAGGCCGCCAAAAAGATGGGCATGTTCGTCGTGGGCTTCCTGATGATGGCCCACATGGCCGACACGGCCAAGCTCGTGGAGCAGGCTCTCATCATGGAATCCTACGGCGCCGACGTCGTCTATGCCACCGATTCGGCCGGAGCCCTTCTGCCCGACCAGGTAGGCGAACGCGTCGCGGCTTTGAAAGCCGCCCTCAAGGTTCCGGTCGGCCACCATGCCCACGACAACCTGGGCTGCGCCATCGCCAACTCCCTGGCCGCCGTCAAGGCCGGAGCCACCTACATAGACGGTTCCCTGGGCGGCATGGGCGCCGGCGCCGGCAACGCGGCGACGGAGATGCTCGTCGGTGCCCTGAAAAAGTCCGGCGCCGATGTGTCCGCCGACCTCTTCAAGACGATGGACGCTGCGGAGAAAGTCCTCCTTCCCATCGTGGTGGAGAAGGGCAAGCCGCTTCCGCGTCACGACTCCAACTCCCTCATCATGGGCTACACAGGGGTGTATTCGAGCTTTATGCTTCACGCGAAGAAAGGCGCCGAGCGCTTCGGCGTCGACGTGCGCGACGTCCTCATCGAACTGGGAAAGCGCAAGGCCGTGGGCGGCCAGGAAGACTGGATCATCCAGGTGGCCTACGACCTGGCTAAAGCGGCCAACAAGCAGGTTTAACAACCGTTTCGAATGCGATTGACAGAGTGTGAAAAGCAGGCTTAGACTGCATATAAGCTTGTTATTAGAACGTTGTGCTACATTGTAGCACTAAATAGTTTTAGGAGGATCACAATGAAGAAAGGGATTATCGCTATTCTCGTGGCGGCGATGATGTTCGGCGCCGTCGCCGGCAGCTTCGCCCAGGCCAAGGAACTCAAGCTCGGTCACGTCGCCGCGCCCAACACCGCCTACGACAACTGGGCCAAGGAATTCAAGGCCCAGGTTGAGGCCGGCACCAACAACAGGTACAAGATCATCATCTATGGCGGCGGCCAGCTCGGCGATTCAGGCCCCCTCATGGAAGCCTTGCAGGCCGGCAACCTTCAGTTCGCCATCATCACCTCAGGCGACGCGAGCCAGTTCATCAACGCTATCAATGTCCTCGACATGCCCTTTCTGTTCAGGAGCTGGGACCACGTCGAGAAATTCATCGCGTCCAAGACGGCGAGGGACCTCCTCGACCTCTCCGATCAGTACGGCCTCAAGTCGCTCTCCCTGATGCCCCGCGGCTACCGCCATGTGACGAATGCCAAATTCCCTATCACCAAGCCCGAAGATATCAAGAACCTCAAGATGCGCATCAGCGAAAGCCCCGTCCTCGTTGAAGCCTTTAGGGCGATGGGTGCCAACGCACAGGCCATGGCATGGTCCGAAGTGTACACCGCACTCCAGCAGGGAACGGTCAACGCCCACGAGAACACCATCATTACCACCCGCGACTACAAGATCAACGAAGTACAGAAATATGTATCCGAGACCGGACACGTCTTCGCCCTGGGCACCCTCATGGCCTCGGGCGACTGGTTCAAGAAGCTTCCCAAGGCCGATCAGGATGTAATGCAGAAAGCCGCCACGAATGCCACCTACAAGCTCGGACTTGAGCAGAAGGCCAGCGAGCAGCAAGCCAAGGACGAACTCATCGCCAAGGGCATGATTTTCAACAGCCTCGACACCGCTCCCTTTGTCAAGGCAGTCCAGCCTGTTATCAACAAGTACGCGAAGGGCGACGTGAAGAAATTCTATGATGCCATTTTGGCGATAAAGTAATCCAGACCGATACATAATTTTCTCGAGGGGCTGTCCCGGTAGTGACCAACTTCCAGGACAGCCTTTTCTCGCATACCTGACGCAAGGAGTACCGATATGAAAGCGTTGCTGAAAACCAGCGACATCCTTGATAAGATTTGCGGCTGGGTCATCATAGCCCTGTTCATGTTGATGACGGTGACCTATGGCGCGCAGATTCTGTTGAGATACGTTTTCGGAACTGGCCTGATGTGGACGGAAGAGCTCACCCGCTACGCGGATATATGGGCAGTAATGATCGGCACGGCGATGATCGCCAAGCGCAGGAGCCATATCAATGTGAGCGTGCTCGAGGAATACCTGCCGAAGGCGCAGAAAGCCTGGCTCCTTGTGTTTCAGCAGCTCCTCTCCCTCGTGTTCTTCATAGCGATGTTTTTCATCGCCTTCAAATTCATCAAGCTCGCAGGTACACAGGTGAGCACCAACATGCGCATTCCCAAGCGCTGGGTATACTGGATTTTCCCGCCTGCCTTTGGGGTATTCATTTTCCAGACTCTCGTTGGAATCCTCAAGGGAGCACAGGAAGCGAAGTCAGTCCAGGAGGTAAAATCATGACATTGCTCCTCTTCGGATCCGTCCTAGCGCTTCTGGTTGTGGGCGCTCCCATCGTCACGGCCATGGGCGGTTCAGCCCTTATTACCATCTTTGCTTTGGGCATCAATCCAACCACGGCGGTACAGCGTTTTTTCGCGAGCATCGATTCCGCCGCGCTGTTGGCTATTCCTTTCTTTATCCTCGCAGGCGATCTCATGAACAAGGGCGGTCTGGCGAAGCGCCTCATAGGTTTCGCGGGTCTTTTCGTCTCGAAGATAACAGGCGGCATGGGCATGACAGCCATCCTCGCCTGCATGCTCTTTGCGGCCATCTCTGGTTCGGGTATCGCCACAGCCGCAGCCATCGGCGGCGTCATGATCTCAGGCTTCAGGGATCACGGCTACAAGCCTTCCTACGCAGCGGCCATCGTGGGAGCGGCAAGCCCTATTGGCGTCATCATCCCCCCGAGCATCGCTTTCATCATCTATGGGACCCTCTCCAAAGCTTCCGTGGGCCAACTCTACAAAGTAGGCTTCCCCGCGGGAAT
>JBAQLW010000157.1:0-5356 GCA_049302175.1 Rectinemataceae bacterium | reverse complement strand
GGTTCACCTCGATCTTTTTCGGCGAACCCAGCCTCAGCGCGAGGAGTTCGGCGACGATGCCCAGGAAGCGCTTCAGCAGATCGCACTCCATCGGCGTCTGCACCGATATGGCGAGGACGTCATCCCTGAAACGCCAGGAATGGCTCTTGTCCAGCGTCGTGGCGAGAAGTACGTTGCTTTTCCTGATATCGGCCACGAGGGCTTTCTTCAACTCGGGCAGCTTGGAAGGGTCGAGGAGCTGGGCAGCGGCTCCGGTTGGAGCGGCCGCCGCTGCGGGAGCCGTCCTGGTGGGCGAGAAAGCAGGCATGGCCGGTCGTGCGACAAGCTGATCCGCCGTGCGGTCGATGGAAGGAGCCTGCGCCGGGCGAGCCGATGGCTGAGCGGTAGCGCCGACTAAAGCGTTTTTTTCGAGGTAACGCTTGAGGGCGCCTACGGCCTGCACCAGATCGGAGGGTGGAACATAGCTGTTGATGTGCGAAGCCTTCGCCACCGCGAGGTCGAGCTCGTAGCGGGGATCGATCGACTCTTTCAGGTTCCTATAGGCGCCGAGAAAGATCGATAGGATCCGCTCGATGCGCTCCCCGCTCAAAGCCTCGGTGATGCCGAGATCGAAGGAGGAAAGCGGGGCTCCGAGGATGCTCTCCCTCGTGATGCCGTTCTTGACGAGAAGGATGGCGCGGCAGTATTCGACCATGTCGGCCACGAACTGCTCGGGGGAAACGCCGCCCGACAGGATCGCGTCGAGGGAAGCGAGGGCTCCCGCCGTATCGCCGGCGACAAACTGCCCGAACAGCGCATTCATCCTGTCCTGGCCCACGAGACCGAGCTTTTCGCGAAGGAGGGCCGCGGTTATGTGCCCCTCGGCGAAGGATACAACCTGGTCGAAGAGGGTATAGGCGTCGCGCACCGAACCGCCCGATTCGCGGGCTATCCAGAGGAGGGCTTCGGGCTCGGCGGACACGCCGAGGTCGGCGGCCGCGGCGGCGAGGAGTTCCACCATCAGATCGGAAGCGACGAGTCTGAAGGTGAACTGCTGGCAGCGGCTCTTTATCGTGGCCGGCACCTTGTGCTGCTCCGTCGTCGCGAACATGAAAATGACATAGGGCGGCGGCTCCTCGATCGTCTTCAAAAGGGCGTTGAAGGCGCTCGTCGAGAGCATATGGACTTCGTCGATGATGTAGATTTTGTAGCGGCTCGAATTGGGCGGGAAGAGGACTTCGTCCTTGATCTGCCTCACGTTTTCCACCGAAGTGTTCGAGGCGCCGTCGATCTCTATAACGTCGAAAGCCGAGCCTGCCTGAATGGACCTGCAGGAATCGCAGACGCCGCAGGGTTCTGGCGTCGGGCCTTTCTCGCAGTTGAGCGCCTTCGCGAGGATGCGCGCCGTGCTTGTCTTGCCGCAGCCTCTGGGGCCCGAAAACAGGTAGGCGTGGGCTATCCGGCCGGTCTCGATCGACTTCTCGAGGGTGGCGGCGACGAACTCCTGGCCTGCGAGTTGTTCAAAGGATTGGGGGCGTTTCCTCGTTGCGGTGACTTCATAAGGCATAGGATCAAAATAGCATGGAGGGGAGGAAAGATAAAGCACTTGAAGCGCAAGAAGCCAGGCGCTCTGCGGCACCGCACCTTCCACGTACCGTTGCTTCCTTCCGGACCTGGCGGGTTCCGCAGTGGTTACGAGCACAGTGCCTGGCTTCTTGCGCTCCAGATGCTACGGAGAGATAGGGATTCGAACCCTAGGTACCCTTACGAGTACACGCGACTTCCAATCGCGCACCTTCGGCCGCTCGGTCATCTCTCCAAAAGAACAGAAACAAGAAAAAAAAACGCCCGCCCTATCGACGCTGGAGCGAGGAAGAAGCGCGGCTTGCGGAGAGAGAGGGATTCGAACCCTCGAAACCCATAAGGGTTTAACGGTTTTCGAGACCGCCCGATTCAGCCGCTCTCGCATCTCTCCAAACGAAGAATGAGGCTAAGAGGATTCGAACCTCCGACCTTCAGATCCGCAATCTGAAGCTCTATCCAGCTGAGCTATAGCCTCATGAAACGGAGAGGGGGGGATTCGAACCCCCGATACCCTTTAGGGGTATAACTCCTTAGCAGGGAGCCCGATTCGGCCGCTCTCGCACCTCTCCAAAAACACAATGCAGTATCCGGAGCAGGGGGGATTCGAACCCCCGGAACCTCGCGGTTCAACGGTTTTCAAGACCGCCTCCTTAAACCCCTCGGACACCGCTCCACACGCAGAAAACAATGAATCGGCGAGAATCGACATTACGCGAAAGACCCCCGATTGTCAAGGGCCGACAGGGAAGCTAGTCTGTGGGCATGGGAATCTTCGAAGCCCCGCGCCAGGGGATATGGCGGATTCTCGCCGGTCGACGCTCTGCCGGCAGCACCCTCTTAACGAACGAGCTCTGGTCATGGACTATCGGCGAGCACAGGATATTCAGGGGCATGGGAGCGGTGGATGAATCCCGCCTGCGCGAGCTCTCGAGCCAGTTTCTCGCCAAAAAGCGATTCGATCCCCGGGGCGGCGCCAAGATCGACGACAGGCTCAAGGTTTCCATAGCCTCGCAGGCTTGCCTGCCCCTCCTCGGCCTCGACCTGTCCTGGTACCGCGACTTCAGCACCATCTTCCTCATGCCCGAATCCTATACCGTGACCCAAAAGTGGGAAGACGAATCGGGCGTCGTCCATGAGTACGAAGAAGAGCTGGCTGGCGAAGCCTTCGACCTTGGTCCCGTCGCCCTCTCGATCCCCGACGTCGACGCCTCGGGCTGGGGCGATGGCTACAACGCGGTTATCCACGAGATGGCCCATAAGCTCGACGGTTTGAATGGATCCTACGATGGCCGACCCCCGCTTCACAGAGGCATGGACCCGAGGATGTGGCGGACGATCTTTACTGAAGCCTGGGAAGACCTGAACGCGAGGCTCGAAGCCTCGGCCAGGGATCGCCGGCCACGCCGTGGAGTTCCGAGAAAAGGAAGCGTCACAAAGCGCAGCCGCATCGACCCTTACGCCGCCGAGAGCCCAGAAGAGTTTTTCGCAGTCGCCTGCGAATATTTCTGGGAGAAGCCGGCTGTCCTCATCCGCGAATACCCCGCCGTATTCGAACAGCTCAAGCTCTTCTTCAGGCGCGATCCTTCGCTATGGGGTAAATGATCTCAAAAGAATTCCGACAGGAGAACAAGATCGGCTATGACCTACAGGTAAATCCTGTCCACGTGTCATCCTGTCCAATTCTAGGGCCGGAATCTACGGAGATTTGAAGTATCACTTGAACTCTCCGTCATTTAATTCTACAATCTCCCTATGATCGCCCGAAAAATCGAACCATTGATACGACGGCTGATGGGTGAGTATCCCGCCGTCACCCTGTTCGGACCCCGGCAATGCGGTAAAACCACCTTGGCGCTCAGCATGTACCCCAGCTTTTCCCATGCCAACCTGGAGGACCTTCAGACGCGCAGGCTTGCCGAGGAGGATCCTTACGAGTTTTTCATCCGATATCCGGAACCCGTGGTGATCGATGAAATCCAGAGAGTCCCATCCTTGCTCAGCCTCGTGCAGGTTAGAATCGATGCGCAGCGGAAAATGGGGCAGTACATCATCACAGGGAGCCAGCAAATCCGGGTGCGGAACACGGTGTCACAATCCTTGGCCGGACGCACTGCCGTAATCAACTTGCTCCCCTTATCGCTGGATGAGTTGACGAACGCTGATATTGTCCTAGACAGGGACCAACAACTGGTCTCGGGCTTTATGCCTTACCTTTTCCAGGCCGCAGGGCGATCCCCATCCGATTATTACAGGAGTTACCTCAGTACCTATGTGGAGAGAGATGTCGGGGCGATGGGGGCTGTCCATGATCTCTCCCGGTTCATCAACTTCCTGACCCTTCTCGCAGGACGCTGCGGCCAGTTGGTCAACCACGCAGCATTGAGCGACGAGGTGGGAGTCAGCAGCACGACGATAGGCTCCTGGCTTTCCATCCTCGAGGCATCGCACTTGGTCTACCTTCTCAAACCGTGGTTCACATCCCGCACCAGCCAGGTGGTCAAGACGCCCAAAGTCTATTTCTGCGATGTCGGCCTGGCTGCTCACCTCTTAGGCATCGAAACGCCCGCCCAGATGAACCGCGACCCTCTTTTGGGCAATCTTTTTGAGAACATGGTCGTCATGGAAGCGATAAAAGCGCGCTACAACGCGGGCAGAAGCGCTCAGCTGTTTTTCTTCAGGAACAGCAACGGTCTGGAAGTGGACATCCTGTTTGAGCAGCAGAGAAAGGTCACTCCCTACGAGGTAAAAAGCGGCAGAACCTTGGATATCAAGCACACGCTGAACGTGAATAAATTCATCTCCGCCTACCCTGATGAGATCGCGGGATCAGGCGGCGTCATATACTCAGGAGAGACGGAGGACAGGTTCAAGGGGTATGTATTCCGCAATTTCCACGCCTGCGCTTCTTTATTCGAGGAGACCGATCCGGGGTTTGCGCTGTCGTTCTAGATGCAGAGGATTCAGAGAAGCCTAGGACAGATAACAGGACCGGCTATGATTTACATGTAAATCATGTCCTCCGTGTAATCCTGTCTAATTTTTAGTACCTTGTCCAATTCTGCGCACCCTCAGTACAGGAACTTCGAGGCTCCCCCGTCCACAAGAAGAGTCTGTCCGCTCAGGTAGGAAGCGGCCGGCGACAGGAGGAAGGCTCCCGCACGCCCGAACTCCTCCACCTCGCCGATACGGCCCAGGGGGATATTCGCCTGTCGCTGGGCAAGCCGCTGGTCCGGACTGATGCCCGCTCCCTTGGCTTCCGAGGCTATGAGCCGCTCCAGGCGGCCCGTCATTATGTTGCCGGGCGCTATGTTGTTGACGCGGACGCCGTAGGGCGCGAACTCGATCGAGAGCGATTTGACGAGGCTGGCGACTCCCGAACGCATGACGCCCGAGAGAATGAGGCCAGGCCAGGGCTCCTTCACCGAACTGGAGGTGATGGTGAGGATGGAGCCTTTCTTCGCCTTCAGGGAAGGCAGGGCAGCCCGGATGAGCCGCACGGCAGACATCAGGGTGAGATTGAAGGCCGCCTGCCATGGCTCGTCGTCCATAAGGGCTTCAAAGTCGCCCGGGGGCGGGCCGCCGGCGTTGACGAGGAGGGCGTCCGGTTCCCCTATCGCTGCCTTGCCCGCCTCGACCCAAGCCGCGATGGAGTCCGCTGAAGCCATGTCCAGTACGGCGCCCGCCGCCCTTCCCCCCGCGGCTCGCCCTCCCGCCGTCTTGGCGAGGCGATCCAGGGTAGCATCGAGGCGTTCCTTTGACCTGCCTCCAAGAAACACTAAGGCCCCTTCGGCGA
>JBAQLW010000156.1:0-1829 GCA_049302175.1 Rectinemataceae bacterium | reverse complement strand
GTTTGGATCCGGTCTTTCTCCCTTACTCTGGACGTTGATAGGGGTGTTGTGATGAAAAAGGTTGAATTGACCGGCCGACGTCTGGTTCTCCTTATTACTCTTCTTTTCTTCCTTGGTGTGCTGGTGGGCTCCGCGATTGCCGGAATCGTGGTTGTTTCCCGCGTTCGTGAAATCAGCGGCGGCGGAGTTGATGGTCGAGTGAATGCACTCGTTCGATTCCTCGATCGGCAATTGGACCTTGATGAGCGCCAGGAAACGGCTTTGCGACCAATGGTCAGAACAATGTTGTTGACACTTCAGGACCAAAGGCAAGAGTATGTCGAACAAATCATGCCGGAGGAGAGGGTACGCATGCTGGAATTCTACGATATTCTAACGCCGGAACAGGAACGGGAGCTCCGCGAGAGACTCCGACCGCTACGGGAGCAACTGGGGATAGAACCGATTCAATAATACGAGCGCCAACTTCATCTCCTGTACTGGCCTTGTACAGTGTTTTGCAAATGTATGACCAAGCTGCAGACGCAATTTCTTATATAACAGCCAAAGTAGTCAGCGGAGGTTATGGAGAGGTGGTTCATGGGTGTCTGGTGATGAAGAAGAAGAGATCCACCAAGCCCTTGAAAATCCAGTCGGTACCCTGCGCGCTGAAAGCGATCGCGTCCTCAATGCGAGCACTCATGCCCTTCCCCGCCATGTCCGGCGCAGCCGAGGCCGGAATCGGCGAGCGCACCCTTCGCAAAAGCCTCGGCTGCCGCCTTGGCCGAACCTGAAGCCCCGCGCACCACGACGATTCCTTGTGACCCTAAAACGCGAACAGCTCCCTCACCCATATTGCCCGCCACGAGATGGGTGACGCCCGATCTGGCGAGGACCGAAGCCACACCTGATTTGCAGCCACAGCCCACAAGGGATGGTATGGGCTGTTCTTCTATAAGCGAATCTTTTCCCACGCGAAAAATCAGAAATTCCTTGCAGTGGCCGAAATGCTCATCCACAAGTCCGTCTTGTGATGGTACCGCTATTTTCATGACAGTTTCTCCTTGCACTCGTATGACAATCTCGCCCCCTTCAATCCGCAGGGCTTTTCCATTCAATATAGCATCGGCTACCTTGTGTCGCGCCATTTCCACAATCCGGCCGAATGTCTGCCGCGATACGCCCATGGAGCGCGCGGCAGCCTCCTGATACAAACCTTCCAGATCGGCAAGTCTCAATGCCTCCGCCTCATCGAAGCCGAGGATCACTTCCTCGAGCGTTCGGGCGGGAATTCCCGCCGGTTTCATGACCCTTGGGGCTATGGGAGCGCCAAGTCGACGCTCGCTTATCGGTCGTGGCATCAATGCCTCCTAGGATGCGTTGTGCTCCGCGGCTTTCGCGTGGTTTGAAGCATGACTCGAGAGGGCCAATTCCATCTCGACGGCCATGCGGTCGGCTCCTTTCCGCACCGCTTCCGGAAGATCGGTCCAGCGTATCGAACGCGCCTGCGCCACTTCTTTTCTCCAGGGAAGACTCGCGAGGAGGGGGAGTCCAAAATGATTCCCGCCAACCGAACTTCCATCATCAAAAAGCGTGACCTCTTCACCGCAGGAAGGGCAGATCATCGTCCTCATATTCTCCACGATCCCGAGGACGGGAGCTTTCAGCTTGATAGCCATTTTAATGGATTTTGTCACGATCATCGATACATAGTCCTGCGGGGTTCCAACAACGACAATCCCGGCAAAAGGTATTGTCTGCAATGCGGTGAGGGCAACATCGGAAGTCCCTGGAGGAAAATCGACGATGAGATAATCCAGATCGCCCCAATCGGTATCCTCCCAAAACTG
>JBAQLW010000155.1:0-5340 GCA_049302175.1 Rectinemataceae bacterium | reverse complement strand
TTTTTTGCCGTTGTGGCCGCAAAAGCCTTTGTTCCCAAGGTTCAGGGGGCTGTCGGTCGACTTCCAGAACGGGCTACGCGACGAAGCCTTCCGACTGCGCGCGTCTCTATGGCCTGGTCTGCGATATCCTCACGAGCCACCAGGGCTGAGGTTCGAGTCCCTTGAGCCTGTCCCGGCGCGCCTGGAAGAACCAAGCCTTGCCCTGCCTGATCCTTCTTTCCGAGAGCCCCTCCGCGTCGAAAAACCTGTAGTCGCCCGCTTCGAGGCTGATAGCCTCAGCCTCGGGCGGGATGAGTTCGATATCAGCGTCCTCGGGGATAGTGTTTTTCAAATCGATATATACGGGTTTCGTCCATCGTCCATCATCGAAGCGGGGGGAAAGCTCGCTTGCATCCACGGGAGCCCCGAGACTGTCGACGAGGGGAGGGGTCGCCTCAAGGCTTCCAGCGAAGAGATGGGTCTGCTCGTAGGAACTTGCAGCCGACATATCCATGCCTTCGCGGCCAAAGAAGAAGCCTGTGTCGTATTCCCTGTGGCTGACCGCATCGAGGTCCTTCCGGAAGGGATTTGCCTGGTCCCGATGGTCCAGAGCCCAGCGGTAGGCCCGGGTGACGAGGGCGACGTAGTAGAGGCTTTTCATCCTCCCTTCCAGCTTTATGGAATCGACCCCTGCCTCCTCCAGTTCGGCGAGATGATCTATCATGCAGAGGTCGCGCGAGGACATCAGGAGGGTATAGCCGCCGTGGCTGCTGTCCCCGGTCTCGACGGGCAGCATCTGGCCTGGCCGCTTTTCCTCCTCGAGATATAGTTTGTAGCGCCAGCGGCAGGAGTGGGTGCAGTCGCCCTTGTTCGCCGATCGCCCCGTCATCCACGAGGAGATGAAACAGCGGCCCGAGTAGGACATGCACATAGCCCCATGGACGAAGGCTTCCACCTCGAGGCCGGGCACCCTGTCCTTGATAGCCTTTATCGCGTCCAGACCGAGTTCTCGCGCGGGCACGATGCGGCTGAAGCCCATGTCGTGATAGAGTTTTGCCGCCTGCCAGTTCGTGCAGTTCGCCTGGGTGCTCAGGTGAAACTCGCTCCCGGGGAAGGCTTTCCGCAGGATTTCATAGGCGCCCAGGTCGCTCACGAGAAAGCCGTCGAAGGGGTACTCACCTATCCGCGGGAGGGCGCGCTCGAGGGCTGAAAGATCGTCGTCGTGGAAAAAGATGTTGGCCGTGCAATAGAGCTTCCTGGACTTGCCTTGCCGGCTGAAATTCTCCTTGATCGCCCTGATTTTCCCGGGAGCCGATTCGTCCTCGTCGTCGATGTTTTCGGCCTGGGCTCGGAGGCTGAATTTGGGAAGACCGATATAAGCCGCGTCGGCGCCATAGCGGTAGGCATAGCCGAGTTTTTCGATGCTGCCTGCGGGCGAGAGTAATTCCATGGAAACATTATCACTTCCTATGCCTTACTTTGTCCATGATGCGCCTTGAACGGAAACGCGCAACAATGAAGCCATGAAATACCTGAAAATTGGGCTCAAAGCGGCCTACCAATTGCAGAACCCCGGCGGCCTCGTCCTCATCTGCACAAAGGGGCGGAAAGGGCGATATGAACTCGCGCCCGTCGCCTGGTGGGAGCGATTCCACTGCGTCCCGAGCCTTCCCAGGCCGCGTTGATTCGCTCCCGTGCCCTGTACCCGACATCCCCGTTGTGATACTATAATCCCGTGGCAGATTCCAGAAAAAACAGCAAAACGGTCTATGACGAATCGAAGATAAAGACACTGTCCTCCCTCGAGCACATCCGCTTGCGGACGGGCATGTACATCGGCCGTCTCGGAGACGGATCCAATCCAGATGACGGCATCTACATCCTCATAAAGGAAGTGATCGACAACTCCGTCGACGAGTTCATCATGGGTTCGGGCAACCGGATCGTCGCACAGGTTTCGGACGAAAAGATCCGCATCCGCGACTACGGGCGGGGCATTCCCCTCGGCAAGGTAATCGACTGCGTCTCCATCATCAACACGGGAGCCAAGTACAACGACGACGTCTTCCAGTTCTCCGTCGGCCTCAACGGCGTGGGCACCAAGGCAGTCAACGCCCTCTCGAAGCATTTTCGCGTCGTCTCCTACCGCGACGGACGCCTCTTCGAAGCCACCTTCGAGCGCGGGGTGCTGACGGGCTCGCGCGAGGATTCGGCGGGCCGCGAGAAGAACGGCCTCCTCGTGGAGTTCACGCCCGACCCCGAGATTTTCCCCGAATATTCCTTCAACATGGAGTTCCTCGAAAAGCGGATGTGGGGTTACGCCTGCCTCAACTCGGGTCTCACCCTCGTCCTCAACGGCAAGGAATTCAAGGCCGACAAGGGCCTCCTCGACCTCCTCGGCTCCGAAGTCGGCGCCTCGGCCCTCTACGACATCGGCTGGTACGTGGGCGACAAGATCGAGTTTTCCTTCACCCATACGAACAATTATGGGGAGGAGCACTTTTCCTTCGTCAACGGCCAGTATACCTCCGACGGCGGGACCCATCTTTCCGCCTTCCGGGAAGGCCTCCTGAAGGCGATCAACGAGTTCTACCAGGCTTCATGGAAGGGAGAGGATATCCGCGAGGGCGTGGCGGCCGCCGTGTCGGTGAAGCTCAAGAATCCCCTTTTCGAAAGCCAGACCAAGAATAAGCTCGGCAACGCCGAGATCCGACCCTGGATTCTCCAGGAAGTGAAGCGCGGTGTCGACGACTTCCTCAGGCGCAATCCTCTGGCCGCGAAAAGGCTCCAGGAAAAGATAGTCTCGAGCGAGAAGCTCCGCACCGAGCTCAACGCCGTCAAGAAAGAGGCGAAGGAAGCGGCCAAGAAGATCGAGCTGAAGATTCCCAAGCTCAAAGACTGCAAATACCACCTTGGCGACGGCGACAAGGGCGACGGCTCGATGATCTTCATCACCGAAGGCCAGTCGGCCGCAGGCTCCATGGTCAGCTCCCGCGATGTCTATACCCAGGCGATTTTCTCGCTGCGGGGCAAGCCCGAGAACATGTTCGGAAAGCGCCAGCCGGCCATCTACAAGAACGAGGAACTCTACAACCTCATGATGGCTCTCGGCATAGAGAACGAGATCGATTCACTCCGCTACGCCAAGATCATCATGGCCACCGACGCCGACTACGACGGCTTCCACATCCGAAACCTCCTTCTCACCTTTTTCCTCACCTATTTCGAGGAACTGGTCACGCAGGGCAGGGTGTATATCCTCGAAACCCCCCTCTTCAGGGTGCGTACGAAGAAAGAGACGCGCTACTGCTACTCCGCAAGGGAGAGGGATGATGCGATACGATCCCTGGGGCAGGGCGCGGAAACTACCCGGTTCAAGGGCTTGGGCGAAATCAGCCCCGATGAGTTCGGCCAGTTCATCGGAAAGGATCTACGCATCGTGAAGGTGGATATCCAAACCCTGGGCTCTGTGCCCCAGCTTCTCGAGTTCTACATGGGCAAGAACACGCCCGAGCGCAGGGAATACATCATGCAGAATCTTATCGCCGATCTCTAGGACAGGGGCTATGGCATACTTAAAGAAGCTTTTCAACGACAATTTCCTCTACTACGCCTCCTATGTCATCAAGGATCGCGCCATCCCCGACCTCGAGGACGGCCTCAAGCCCGTCCAGCGGCGTATTCTCCACTCCCTCTTCGAGATGGACGACGGCAAGTTCCACAAGGTCGCCAACGCCGTGGGACACTGCATGAAGTACCATCCCCACGGCGACCAGTCCATCGGCTCAGCCCTTGTCGTCCTCGCGAACAAGGAACTCTTCATCGACAAGCAGGGGAATTTCGGCAACATATTCACCGGCGACGAAGCCTCGGCCGCGCGCTATATCGAGTGCCGGGCCTCAGCATTCGCCAAGGATGTATTCCTCAATCCCAAGATCACCACCTTCGCCGACTCCTACGACGGCAGGAACAAGGAGCCCGTGCATTTTCCCGCCAAGTTGCCCGTCATCCTCCTCATGGGAGCCGAGGGCATAGCCGTCGGCATGAGCACGAAAATCCTGCCCCACAACCCCGTCGAGGTGATAAAGGCCGAGATCGCATGCCTCCAGGGCAAGAAGTTCCAGGTTTTCCCCGATTTTCCCACCGGCGGATCGATCGATCTCTCCGACTATCGCGACGGCAACGGCAAGGTGAGGGTGAGGGCCAAGCTAGACACTTCCGATCCCAAGAAGATTGTCATCAGGGAGATTCCCTTCTCCTCGACCACGGAGAGCCTTATCGCGAGCATCGAGGCGGCTTCCCGGTCGGGCCAGCTCAAGATAGCCTCCATATCCGACTTCACCACGGACAAGGTGGAGATAGAGATCAGGCTCCAGCGCGGCGTCTACACCGAAGAGGTGATCGACGCCCTCTATGCCTTCACGGAATGCGAACAGAGCATATCCTGCAATTGCCTCGTCATCGCCGATCAGAAGCCCGTGGTGACGACGGCCGATGCGATAATCCGCCACCAGGCCGAGGCACTCCTCAACATCCTGAGGCGCGAGTTGGAGATCGAAAAGGCCGAACTTCTGGACGACATGCACGCCCGCACGCTTGAGCGGATTTTCATCGAGGAACGCATCTACAAGGCTATCGAGAACAAGCGCACACAGGAAACCGTCACCCTCGCCGTGCTGGATGGGCTCAAGCCCTTCGCGAAGGAGATCGACAGAGTTGTCACGAGGGAGGACGTTGAGCGACTGCTCAAGATCCCGATCCGCCGCATCTCCCTTTACGATATCGAAAAGGCCAAGGACGAGATGCGCAGGCTCTCCGACCGCCTCAAGGAAGTGGAGCGACACCTGCGCGAGCTGGTGGCCTACGCTGTCGACTACCTCAAAGGCATGGCGAAGAAGCTCGAGGCTGCCTGGCCGCGGCGCACCGCCATCGAGAGCTTTTCGAAGATAGCGGCCAAAGCAGCGGCGCGCCGCGACGTCGCCCTCCGCTACGACGGCGAGTCGGGCTATTTGGGCACGGCCGTCTCCTCAGGCGAAAAACTCCTCGAGGTTTCGGCCTTCGACCGCATCCTCATCGTCAGGCACTCGGGCATGTACTCTGTGGTGGACGTACCCGAGAAGCTCTTCGTCGACCAGGGTCTCCTCTGGGTGGCCATCGCCAACAAGGATGAGATCAGCTCCACCCTTCTGACCATAATCTACCGCGCCCCGGGCACGGGTTTTCCCTACATCAAGCGCAGCTCGATCGAGACCTGGATCATCGCCAAGGATTATTCCCTCATCCCCGAGGGCGCCCAGATGCTCCTCTTCTCGACGGAAAAGGATTTCGAATTCACCCTCAGCTACGCGAAAAAGCCCCGAA
>JBAQLW010000154.1:0-2350 GCA_049302175.1 Rectinemataceae bacterium | reverse complement strand
CCTTGCGCAGACGCTCGTAAAGCTTGCCCGACTGGACATTCTTGCCGTCCATCCCGGACAGGGGAGAGGTGTTCACGTAGAAGCGCATCGACACGGTGGGTTCGTCGATGGTGATGCGGGGCAGGGCTTTGGGCGCTTCTCTCGTGCAGATGGTATCGCCGATGTGCACGTTCTCGATGCCCGAAAGGACGATGATGTCGCCGGGTTCGGCGCTTTCCGCTTCGACAAGCTTGACCCCCGAATAGGTATGGAGACTGGAGACGTTGAGGATTTCGCGGACATCGCCTTCTCCGATGCAGACAAGGCCGTCCTTGGAATGGGCGTGGCCGTTCACCACCTTTCCGATAGCCTGGCGTCCGAAGTAATCGGAATAGGAGAGATCGGAGACGAGCATCTGGAAGGGCTCCCCCTGGGAGTAGGCCGGCGGGTCGATGCTGGCGATGATGGCCTCGAAGAGGGGGCTCAGGGTTTCGCCCTCGCCCTCGAGCGATTTTTTCGCCATGCCCTGCTTGCCTATGGCGTAGAGAAGGGGGAACTCGAGCTGTTCGTCGGTTGCGCCGAGGTCGATGAAGAGGTCGTAGATCTCGCTCAGCACTTCCGCCGGGCGGGCGTCGGGCCTGTCGATCTTGTTGATGACGACGATGATGGAGAGGCCGCCGGCGAGGGCCTTGCTCAGGACAAAGCGCGTCTGGGGCAGGGGGCCTTCAGAGGCGTCGACGAGGAGGATGGCCCCGTCCACCATGGAGATGGCGCGCTCGACCTCGCCGCCGAAGTCGGCGTGGCCGGGGGTGTCCAGGATGTTGATCTTCACGCCTTGCCAGACGACGGAGCAGTTCTTGGCGGCGATGGTGATGCCGCGCTCGCGCTCGAGATCCATTGAGTCCATGAGGCGCTCGGGGGCTTCCTGCCCCTCGCGGAATACGCCGGACTGCCTGAACATAGCGTCGACGAGGGTGGTTTTTCCATGGTCGACATGGGCGATTATGGCGATATTCCGGATCGCCGGGTTCGAGGAATCTTTGCGGGCCAAAATTGGGGCTCCTGATTGCTGGTCGCGGTGAGGATGTCCCCATAGTATAGATAATTGGCCTTTTGGTATACGGGCGCCGGCGAGGCCTCCCCGCCGTGGCACCCAATAGTCAGGCGGGCGACAACAGGACGGGCGTCACCTTCATTTCGCCCTCAGTGGCGAACCCCTTTCCCCGCAAGCTTCCCGCCGCCGTCTTCCTTTATTTAATCTCGGCGAGGAGTTTGGCTGCGTTCTTGTTGCCCATGGACACGGCTTTCTGCAGATCGGCCTTGGCTTCGGCCGTTCTGCCCGTGTCCTTGTAGAGCTGGCCGCGGAAGTACCATGCGTCGCTGTTCGGATCCGCCTTTGCGCCGAAAAGGGAAATATATTCTGTGAAAAGCTGTTCGGCCTTCTTCCTGTCCTGGCCGGCGATGCCGGGCAGAACCTGCCAGAATCGCCCCAGGGAGAGAATTGGGCCACCGTCGTTGTAGGTTTTGTCAAACTTGTAGGCGTTTTCGAAACCCATCTGCGTCTTGCCCTTGAGGCCTTCGGTGAGGGCTTTGACGATGCTGACGCAGTCGGAATACGTGCCGACGCAGAGCCCATACCAGTACCAGCCCTCGATGCCCGTGGGGTTGAGCTTGAAGGCGATTTCGCCGTACTTAATGCCTTCCTTAGCCGCTACGCGAGCCTGGTCCTTCCATCCCGATGTCTCTTCGACGACAAGGAAATCCCCGTATCGCCGGGCGGCCTCCGCCGCCTGCCAATTGAGCGTGTAATCGCCAGGCGTGGTGGCGGCGAGCTTGATAGCCTTTTCATAGCTTGCCTTGAGTTCGGCCTCGGAAGCGGCCATCACCGGGGTAAGGACAAAGGTAAAAAGAGCGAGCACAATCGCTAGTGTCAGCATTCTCTTCATGGAATATTCCTCCTGAATCTGGGTCGGTGCCTGGAAGAAACGTACACGGGAGCGGGGTCGCGGTCAAGCTTAGGCGGAAGAAGGCTCAGGCTGGGAATTATTCGTCGATCTCAAAAAAATAGCGATATACCTGAATCCGCATAAAAAACATGATCAAATCCTCATGGTAGAATGAGTTATCTAGCGACTTACTCGTACCCGAGAGGTGATCATGTCTTTCATCATCAATTTGCCCGTTGTCAAGGGTGATAGCCAGACGACCGTGATCTGCGCGCTCAAGAATCGCAAGTGCCCTACATCGGGCTCGCTGAGCGGTATGGCGTCGGATCGGCCGCGTGAAGGCCCTGGCCGCGCGCATCGACGAGCGTTCCGCCTGTTCGGCCTGCTACGTGGCGCTGGGCACGGTTTGGCCCGCGTCGAGGAGC
>JBAQLW010000153.1:0-3718 GCA_049302175.1 Rectinemataceae bacterium | reverse complement strand
CTCGAGATGGAGTCGACGGAGCGGAGTCTTGTGCTGGAAAAGCTTTTTCCCGTCGGGCTCCACGAGCGGATAACCGAGATAGCCAAGACGAGGACGCAGAAGGCTCAGCAGGAGCTTTCCGTCCTGAACGCGCAGATCGGCAGCCTGGACGAGGAGGCGGGGGAGGCTCCGGAGGAAAGGCTCGCTTCGCTGAAAGCCGGGCTGGAAGAGGCGCTGGCTTCGGAAGAGACGGCCAGGCTGGAAGCCGCCGCCCGCGCGCTGGTTCTGGAGCGCGAGAAGGAGAGGGCGGCGCGGGCGGCGCTCGCCTTGGAAGCGCGGGAAGCACTCTCCGCCCTGCTGGAAAGGGCGGCTGCCGAAGCCGCGCGGGCGGCGCGCATCGCTTCGGCCAGGGCCGCGGCCGCCGTGGCGCCCTTCATTCAGGCATTTTCGAAGGCCAGAGCCGCGGCCGCCGATCTGGCAAGCCGCGCCGCCACCCTGTCGGCCGATCTTTCAGCCTCCTCCGCCGAAACGCGGAGCATTGAGGTAAAACGGTCGCGCATCCGCGAATGTCTTTCCCTCGCGGCGGCGAAGCAGAAGGAAGTCTTCGGTCTGCAGAAGGCCATGGATACCTGGCAGCGCAGGACAGATGCCCTCGCCCTCCTCGCTGAGGCGGAAAAAGCCTCGAAGGCGCTGGATCTGCGGCAAGCCGAGGAAGCAGCCCGAATCGGGGAAACGAAGGCAAATCTGGCGGGCATGAGAATGGAGCCGGGGGATGAGGCTCTGCTGCGCGCCGAGATCGATCGGCTTCAGTCCTTGGATTCCGGCTTGGCCTGGCTTTCCGACCAGGCGGGTCGATTGGCTTCGCTCCGTCGCGATCTGACGGCATCGAAGCGCTCGCTCCAGGACTATGAAACTTCCTGTGGACAACGTATTTCGGAGCGCGATGAGGTTGCCAAGGTTCTAAGCGGGCTGGAAGCGACCCAGGCTCATTCGGAGGCTCTGCACCTCGCCGGACAGCTCAGATCGGGCGAACCCTGTCCCGTTTGCGGTTCAAGGCAGCATCCGGCTCCCGCATCGATCCTCCTCGATTTTGGCGCGCCTTCGCAGCCGGAAATCGCCGAAATCCGTACGCGGCAGATGGAGCTTTCGGGGGAGATCGCCGGTTTGGAGGCGAGCATCGCCCACGCGAAGGAACGCCTGAGTGAAAAGGGCTCCGAAATCGAGGCTTTGAGGTTCGAGATGGAGAACGGGGCGGCTTCGCTGGGGATTGTCCTTCCCGATGAAGGCGAACTGGCCGAAGAGCTGGCCTCGCTGGCCAAAAAGACTGGCGAGTCGCTCGCCGCCTCCCGCGCCCAGGTTTCGAGGCTCGTGGCGCGACGCGCGGAAATCGCTACCCTGGAAAAGACCCTCGCGGAGCGGGTGACGGCCGCCGAAGCGCTCCGAACCCAGGCAGAGGGCGCGCGCTTGGATCTTCTTAGACAGAAGACTCTCCTCGAGGAAGCCGAGCGCGATTCGGGCGCCGAGGATCCCAAGCCTCGATACGAGGCGGCGGCGCGCGAACTCGCGTCCATCGAAGAGGAGAGAATGCGGCTCGAAACCGAATGCTCTTCATGGGAGCGTGAGACCGCCGAGCTGAAAACGAAGTTCGTCACCATCGAGAGGGAGAAGGAGGCGGCTTTCGTCGCCCTTTTTGAGGAATTCGGTAGATGCGCGAATGCGCTTTCGCACGCGGGCTTCCTGGATGGGGAAGGGGCATCGAAGGCCGCTGCGCATATGTCGCCGGCCGGAGCGCCGCAGGCGGCTTTCCTCCTCGATGATGGCCGCGGCGGCCTCGCCGAGGCCATGGTCCGCGCGGAGGCTGTACTGCTCTCCCAGGCAGCACTCGCCGCCGAGGAGGCAGCCGCGGCGGACTACCGGGAGGCTCTCGCCGCCGCCCGGGCCAAGGCCTCCTCCCTGGCGGCTGACCTGCCCTCGCCCGATCGGGCCGCGGCCGATCTTTCTGCCCTGGAAGCCGCCGCGAGCGAGGCGCGGGCTGCCCTCGACCTGGCGCGCTCGCGTTGCGACCCCGCCCGGCTCTCCATCGCCCGCCTCGAGGGAACGCTCGCGCGCCGCGCGGCCCTTGAAGCCCAGCGCCTGTCGCTCGAGGAAGGCAACCGCGGTCTCTATCGCCTCTCCGAGCTTCTGCGCGGCAATATCGCGGGCAAGCAGCTGCCCTTCAAGAATTTCGTGTTGGCCATGTATTTCCGGGAAGTGACGATGCGGGCTTCCATTCACCTTTCGCGCATGTCGGACGGTCGGTACTATCTCAAGCCCGACGATGGTTCGTCCCGCGGTAAGATCGGTCTCGGGCTCCGGGTCCTCGATGCCTGGACGGGGCAGGACCGTCCCACGGGCACCCTCTCCGGCGGCGAGAAATTCCTCACCTCGATCAGCCTCGCCCTCGGTCTCGCCGATTCCATCCGCGAGCAGAACGGTGGGGTTTCCCTCGACGCCGTCTTTATAGACGAAGGCTTCGGCAGCCTCGACGACGAAGCCCTGGACCGCGCCATCTCGGTGCTCGACCTCATCCGCGGCTCGCGGGTGATAGGCATCGTGTCCCATGTGGCCGCCCTGCGTTCCCGAATCCCCGCTTGCATAGAGGTCGAGAAGACTCAAGCAGGCTCGCGCCTCAATCACTCCGCCATGTTTTCCGACCAGGCTTTGTAGAGGAGTATTTTCAGCTCTTCGTCGGTGAAGGCGTGCGGGCTCTGAGGCCTGCGTTTATAGGCCCTCGCGTCGTCGAAAATGGCGCCCAGCAGATCCTCGGGAATCCCCGCCTCCCCCAGATTGGGAGGAATGCCGATCTCGCCGCCGAGGTCAGCCATGGCGGCCACGGCATCTATGGCTGTCGCCGAATGACGCCCGGTCAGAGCCCGTCCGATAGCCGCGAGCCGCAGGGATGCGTCGGGGATGCAGGCCTGCATGACGTAGGGCAGGAGGATGGCGTTGGCCAGCCCGTGCGCGAGGCCGCCAAGAGCTCCCACTGCGTGTGCAAAGCCGTGGACCATGCCGAGCCCTGCCTGCGACAGGGCGACGCCGGCCATGGTCGAAGCCAGGGCCATGCCAGCCCGCGCCTCCAGGTCTCCGCCGTGGCGGCAGGCTCGCTTAAGGTTCTCGCCGATGAGGCGGATCGATTCCAGGCAGAAAATGTCAGCCACGGGATTGTGCGAGCGGTTTACGTAGGCCTCGACGGCGTGGGTGAGGGCGTCCATGCCCGTCGCCGCAGTGAGTTCGGGCGGCATTGAAATCTGCAGGAGGGGATCGACGAGGGCTATCAGGGGGAAGAGGCTCGCGCCTGCCGTTCCTCTTTTGACTTTCTGCCCTCCCTCCATAAAGGTGAAAACGGCGGCGTTCGTCACTTCCGACCCTGTTCCCGCCGTCGTGGGCAGGGCGACGAGGGGAGGCACCGGCGCCGAGAAGGCAAGGCCCGTACCGATAAAGTCCCTGATCGGCCGACCTTCGCCCACAGAAGCCCCTATGCCCTTGGCGCAGTCGATGGGGCTGCCTCCCCCATAGGCGAAGATGGAATCGCATCCTTCGCTTCGATAGAACGCCAGACCCTCGTCCACCATATCAGTACTTGGATCGGCCCCGGCCCCCGCGTAGTGCGCCCAGGCTAGCCCTTCGGTTTCCAGGCCGCTTTTAAGCTTCGCGAGCGCTTCAGACGAAGCCGTCCTGCCCGGTCCCGTCACGATGAGGG
>JBAQLW010000152.1:0-7646 GCA_049302175.1 Rectinemataceae bacterium | reverse complement strand
CGCTCCGCTTTGCCTATCGTGTATCCATAAGGAGATATACCTATGAGTATTAATGATGTGCTGGATTCGATCAATAAAAGAAAAAGGACCAAGGAGCGGAACAAGACGGTGGTCAATTTCGCCCTAGGAATGGGGCTCGCCGCGACCATCGGGTTGGTGAAGGGAATCCTTTACGCTCCCAAATCAGGGAAGGAAACCCGTGAAGATTTGAAAAAAAAAGCTTCTGAAACGGTGGATACCATCAAGGAAAAAGTCCGGAACGGAGCCAGAGCCTTGAAGATTACGAAGGAAAAAGTGGCCGAAAAGCTTGACGATGTCATCAAGGCCGAAAAAGTTTCAACCGGGAAAAAGAAATAAGCGAGGGGAAAATGATCATAGAATTTACCTTTCAGGAGTTGTTGGTTTTTCTGCTCTGCGTGGTCGGCATCGTCGCCGGAATCATCGCAATTCCCTTTCTGCTCAACATGAAAAAGATCAGCGAAAACCTCAAGGACACGACGAATAAACTCAAGGTTTCGTTCCCGGCAATCCTTCAGGAAGTTGAGCACGTTACCGACTCCGCGCGGGGAAGCCTGACGCTGGCGAGCGACGTGCTGGGGAAAATGGGTTCGGGAATTCATGAGACTGTGGCGGACTACAAAAAAGACAGCACAGGCTATTTTCATCTGTTCGAAGAACTGATGCAGCTCGTCTACGGTTCGCTTACCTCGGGAAAATAGGCAGGAATGATATGAACAACGTTGAATATATAAGCGGTGAATATGTCAGGATTGAGCCGAATGTACGCCTTAATATCAGGGACTGGGGAAAGGGAAAGACGGTAGTCTTCATCCCCGGCTGGCCGCTGGGACACGAGATGTTCGAGTACCAGTGTACGGAGCTGTCCAGGCTCGGATATCGTTGCGTCGGCATCACGATGCGCGGTTTCAGCAGGTCGTCCAAACCCTGGGGAAACTACAACTACGATGTCTTCGCCAACGATATCGACAAAGTGCTGGAAATGCTCAACCTGCGCGATGTCACCCTGGCAGGGCATTCCATGGGTGGTGCCATCGCCATGCATTACGCGGCCAGCCCCAGAAAAGGACGAGTAACAAAACTTGCGCTCTTCGGCGCGGCAACCCCGAGCTTCACCAAAAGACCGGGCTTTCCTCATGGCACCGAGACCTCGGCCGTCGATGAACTCATCACGCTGTGCGGAGAGGACAGGGCAAAGCTCAATGAAAATTTCGGCAAAATATTTTTCCGCAGCGAAAAAGCCATAAGCCCCAAACTTGCGGAATGGTTCCACGACATATGCATGGAAGCATCTCCCTTGGCCACCGCGGCGTGTCTTGTAGCGTTGCGCGACACCGATCTTCGGGACGACATGGCGCGGATCGATATGCCGACAGTGATTTTCCATTCGCCTACCGACAAGATTTGCCCCTTCGAACTGGCGGAAGCCACGGCGGCCGGAATCAAAGGATCGAAACTGATTAGATTCGAACACAGCGGGCACGGTTTATTCTATGAGGAGAAGGAAAAGTTCAACAAGGAACTCATGAATTTCATAGGCTGAAAGCCCTTGCCGAAACCGATGGGAGTATCCCGAAACTAGTAGGAGTATCACGACGAAAGATAAAAAAATCCTGACGACGAACACGGGAAAACCTGTGGAAAATGATCAGAACTCGATGACCGCCGGCGCGGGCGGTCCGACGCTCATGCAGGACGTGCACCTCATGGAAAAACTGGCCCACTTTGACAGGGAACGCATTCCGGAACGGGTTGTACACGCAAAAGGCGCTGGCGCCGGGGGCTATTTCGAGGTCACGCATGATTTGTCCAGGTACACGCGCGCAAAAGTCCTCTCCAGGGTAGGCGCGCGCACGGAAGTCTTCGCGCGCTTCTCCCAGGTAGGCGGCGAAAAAGGCTCGGCCGATTCGGACAGGGATCCCCGCGGTTTTGCCGTGAAGTTCTATACGGAAGAGGGAAACTACGATCTGGTTGGCAACAATACGCCCGTGTTTTTCATCAGGGACGCGATCAAGTTTCCGGATTTCATACACACGCAGAAGCGGCATCCCGCCACCAACCTGAAGGATCCCGACATGTTCTGGGATTTCCTCTCCCTGACTCCCGAGTCCATCCACCAGGTTACGATACTCTTCTCCGACCGGGGCACGCCGCTGAGCTACAGGCACATGCATGGCTTCAGCGGCCACACCTTCATGTGGTACGACGAAAAAGGCGACTACTGTTGGGTCAAGATACATTTCCTGACCGAACAGGGGATCAAGAATCTTACCCGCGACGAGGCTTCAAGGCTTGCCGGCACTGATCCCGACCACGCCACGCGGGATCTTTTCGAGAGCATCAGGCGGGGCGAGTACCCGGCCTGGAAAGTCTATGTCCAGATCATGACACCTGAGGAAGCTGAGACCTATCGTTTTGATCCTTTCGATATAACCAAGGTCTGGCCCCACGCCGACTACCCCCTCCAACCCCTTGGACGCATGGTGCTCGACCGCAATCCGGAAAACTACTTCGCCGAAGTGGAGCAGATCGCTTTTTCTCCCGGCAATTTCGTCCCGGGGATCGGGCCATCGCCGGACAGGCTGCTGCAGGGACGCCTGTTCAGCTACCCGGATACGCAGAGGCATAGGCTCGGGCCCAATTTCCACATGCTGCCCGTCAATGCCCCGAAAGCGGCGAAGGACAACAGCTATCAGCGCGATGGAGCGATGCGCTTCGACGCGAACGGCAGCGGAACGCCGAATTACTGGCCCAACAGCGCGGGAG
The DNA here is from genome assembly GCA_049302175.1 of Rectinemataceae bacterium. Classification (GTDB taxonomy): domain Bacteria; phylum Spirochaetota; class Spirochaetia; order Treponematales; family Rectinemataceae; genus CAYXUF01. The sequence continues at coordinate 4,862 of JBAQLW010000152.1, read as the reverse complement.
GGCCTGAACCGGATTCCTCTTATGCGGTACCGGCGCTCGATATTTCCGGGCTTGCCGCCCGCCATGTATACACGCCCGGCGACGTGGACTTTGTCCAGACGGGTGAATTGTACCGCAGGGTCATGACGGACATGGATCGCGAAAACCTCGTCGGCAATATCGTATCCCACTTGAAAGGCGCGCAAAAACTCATCCAGCTGCGTCAGATTGCCTTGTTCCAAAAAGCGGATCCTGAATATGGAGATCGAGTCGCCCGGCGACTAGGGTAATCGTTTCCTTGGCTGTAAAAAATTCTTCGTTCCCTTTGACCACACTCAAAGATATTCTGAAGCATGAGTACAATAATACGAAAAAAATTCCGTCGCGATTGCCATCATGGTCTTTATCATCGCCGCGGCCATGCCCCTTGCGGCGTAGATTCCAGGAATTTCACTGGGGTTTGATAAAGGATGCCCTAAAAAGCACCGTGGTTCCGCCTGGGACGCCAACGCAGGGTCCTGCCCAGACTTGCCTTCCAAGATCTCTAGATATAGTGGCTCTTCGCTCACGCAATGAGTCTCCGTTTTTACCAATTCTTCATGGAAAGGAAAGGGACCTTTAACATTCACATACTATCCTCAGCCAATCCCATCGGGGATAAGGAGTGAAAATGAAAAGAAACATGAAGAACGGGGTCGCCCTGGCGATGCTGATTCTGGGCATGGGAGCGCAGGTTTTCGCCCAGAACGTGATAATGCTCATCCCTGACGGCATGAGCGTGGCGGGCACTACCCTGGCCAGGTTCTATAAAGGAGCGTCGCTGGCCCTGGATGAAATTGCCTGCGGTCTCGTGAGCACATGGAGTTCAGATGGGACCATCGCCGATTCCGCGCCCGCCGGATCGGCCTTCGCCACCGGCTGGGCTTCCCAGACGGGGAACGTGGCAAGCATCGGCAAATTGTACCTGCTTCCCGGGGTCGCGGTTCCCGAAGCCGATGAATCGCGTCCTGTGGCGACGATCCTCGAGGCCGCGCGCCTGAGCGGCCGCTCCACCGGAATAATCAGCACGAGCGAGTTCATGCACGCGACGCCGGCCGATTTCAGCGCCCACGATCCTTCCCGCTCCAATTACGACAACCTGACCGAACAGATTGTGTACAACGGGCTCAATGTCATCCTCGGTGGCGGAACGCCTTACCTGAACGCGGAGGTCAGAAAGGATAAAGAGGACATGAAAGCCATTCTCGCGTCGCGGGGCTATGGCTACGTGGACAACACCTCCGACTTGCGCGCCTTCAGGGGCGACAGGCTCGTCGGCACCTTCGGCAAGACCAAGACGGCTACCGCGATGTCCTACGACATCGACAGGGATTCGGGAAACGAACCCTCGCTCGCCAGAATGACGGCCAAGGCCATTGAAATCCTCTCGACGAACGAGAAGGGATTTTTCCTCATGGTCGAAGGCTCCAAGATCGACTGGGCGGCGCACGCGAACGATCCTGTCGCTCTCGTCACCGATATCATCGCCTTCGACGACGCGGTGAAGGTGGCCCTCGACTTCGCGAAGCAGGACGGAAACACCGTTATCGTAGCCGTTACCGATCACGGCAATTCGGGCATCTCGATAGGGGATCGCTCGATCAGTTCCGGTTACGACAAGACTCCCTGGACTACCTTCATCAATCCGCTCAAGCGGGCCAGCCTTACCGGCGAAGGGCTCGAGGCCGTATTGGCTTCGGGCATGAGCGCGAGAGAAGCCGTGGCGAAGTATCTGGGAATCACCGATTTGACCGACAGCGAAGTGGAAGCAATCGGCAAGGCGCGCGCGGGCTCCCTAAACTCCGTGGTCGGACCTATGGTCGCCTCCCGCGCGAAGATCGGATTCACGACAGGCGGCCACACCGGTGAGGATGTCGTGCTCTATGGCTACGATCCTTTCGGCAAGAGGCTTTCGGGACTCGTGAGAAACACCGATATCGCCACCTATATGGCCGCGACGATGAACGTCGATCTCGGGGCGACGACCTCCCGCCTCTTCCAGGACGCGGCTTCGATGTTTTCCAAGATGGGCGCCTCCGTTTCAGTGGACAAGACCGATCCGGAAAACCTTGCGCTCATCGCCACCAAGGGCGACAAAACACTGCGCATACCTCGCAACAAGAGCGTCGTCTACCTGAACGGCGAGGCTGTGGATTCGGACGGTGTCGCGGTTTTCAACGGCGCCACGTGGTTTGTCGCCGAAAACGTAGTAAATCTGATCAAATAAAGATTTCAAAAAACATAAAAAGGGGCTGTCCGGGATTATTCTTCTTGGACAGCCCCTTTCCGTGTGCGGCAGAGACGGGAACGCGGAATATGAGTGTTGTGATTTTTCAAGCAGAATAATATCGATTTGTTGCGCTATTCGCCTCGGCGGTGATACTCTGTCTCATGCCGAAAAAACTAGATTTTGGCCTTACCCAGTGGGGCACATATTTTATACGGGCCATGGAGGGTCTTGCCGATGAAGCGCGTCTGCGTAGAGGGCGCAGCTATGCGGCCAACGGCCATGTACTCAAACTGGTGATCAAGGACGGAACCGCCAAAGCGATGGTCGAGGGCAGTTATGAGCCTTGGTACAATGTTGAGATTTCCTTCAAACCCTTGGAACGGAAGGACAGGGATGCTCTCTCTGCTCTTATAAATAAAGATCCCATGCTCGTTGGACGCATAGCGGCCGGCGAACTTCCCATGGAACTCATAGAACGCCTTGAAAAGGCGGGCGTCAGGCTTCTGCCGACCCGTTGGCAGGATATGCGTCGATCGTGCAGCTGTCCGGACTATGGCGATCCCTGCAAACACATGGCGGCCGTGTATTACGTCCTTGCCCAGGAAATCGACAGGGATCCTTCAGCGTTGTTCCGATTGAGGGGGTTTGACCTTGAGGGTACATATTCGAGTGAGGGCGCGGCGGTTATCGCTCACCCCTTGGACCCGCGAATGGTCAAGCCTTGGGAAATGAACGCGAATATAAAAATGCCCCAGCTCACGGGAATTGGCGCATACGGGAAAGCCATTATACGGCTTCTCCCGCCCCCTCCTCCGCTTGTTCCCTACGACCTGAAGAATGCGTTGGCCGACTTCTACGATGACTTGGATCGGCATTGGGAACGTCTTCTTAGCCCGCAGAGCGCCGGGGAGTTTTCGGAAGCGCGTCTGCGCGCCTTTACACAGTGCAAAGTTTCCATTCAACTCCCCATGCAACTCTCAAAGGCAAAGGGCTCTCTGAAGGAAAGCTATCCATACTTCCTAGTCACAGTGACAGGCGAGAAAACGCAACGAATGTCAATGCTGGAAATTCTTCCCATTTGCCTTGCCATGGACCAGGACGAAGGTAGCCCGGGCTATGTATTTCTGAGAACGTTTTCCCATGTCATGCGCATGATCGTCGCCGCCGGAGCGATCATTCCCGACATAGAACTTCGCCCAGCCACATCGCCACGGGAAGGCGACAGGATGCGGGTAATCTGGAAACCCGCCCAATTCGGCGCCGATGTACGCGGCCTTCTTGATGTTCTTGAAAAGGTCACGCCGCCCGCTTTCGCGGGCGCATCCGGGACAAAAGTTCCCGATGCACATTCGACAGTGCTGATTCTTGCCGCCGCCCTGTTTTCTGCTATCGTCGAGGAGCTTCGCTACCTTCCCAAGAACGTAACGGATATATCCCACCCCGTCACGAGCGCTCTTTTCCGCGGCGAGGCGGTCGATGTTTCAAGCCCGATGCATCGATCTCTTCCCAAAGCCATGGATTCCTGGCTTTCCGTCTTCGATGTAGCCTCATCGAAATTCAACTATGAACTTCTAATAAAACATGGAATCTCAAGAGCCAATCAATTGGCGCTCCCTCGCTATGCGCTTTCGGCGACCGTCAGGCTGCCTTCGGTTTCTTCCGGACAAGTCGGGAAGGGCAGGGAGCCGGCCAGGCAAGGGGAGGCGGCCAAGCGCCTCGCGCTGTCCAAAGCCGCACAGCAAATTGGCCCCGAAATTCTCACCTTTCCCGCGATGCTCGCGTCATTCGTCCCCGAATTGATACGACTCGGTTCCAAAACTTCCGTTGTTCTCAGTGAGGAAGAACTGTCGCGTTTTGTCATCGAATCCGCGCCTCTTCTGGCACAATTGGGTGTCACCGTCGTTCTGCCGAAGGAGCTGAAGACCCTTCTCAAGCCCCGGCCCGTCCTGTCGGCCAAGAGACGCAAGGGTTCGGGCAACCTTGTCTCCTTTATGAACATGAACGCGATGCTCTCTTTCGAGTGGAATGTTTCAATCGGCGACGTGGTCATAAGTACGGCCGAGTTCGAGCGCATGGTTTCGGCGGGAAGCGAACTGGTCAGGTTTCACGACGATTATCTACGCCTGGAAGCTTCGGAAGCGGCGTCAATACTGGAGCGGATAAAGAAAGGACCAAAACCGGACGCTTACGATGCGCTGCAAGAATACCTTAACGGTGAATCCAGCTTCGATGAAAATCTCGAGAAAAGCTTTGCCGCCCTGCTTCCAGCCCCAGGCCCGGGTTCCAGGAAAGGCGGGAAGCGGACCAAGGGGGCCGAGGATGATAGCAAGACGCTTGTTCCTCTTCCCGCAGGGCTTTGCGCCACCTTGCGCCCCTACCAGGAACGAGGTTTCCGATGGATAGCCACGACCTTGGAGCGCGGTTTTGGCTGCATACTGGCCGATGACATGGGCTTGGGCAAAACGGTCCAGGCGATCGCCTGTATCCTGCGCCTGAAAGAGACCGGGACTTTGGGTCGCGGCGCCCTGGTCTGCGCGCCGGCGACACTCATCACCAATTGGGAGCGCGAATTGGAGCGCTTCGCCCCTTCTCTCTCGGTATGGACATATTATGG
>JBAQLW010000151.1:0-3201 GCA_049302175.1 Rectinemataceae bacterium | reverse complement strand
CTATTTCACCCCCTACTCCATCGTAGAAAAGGACGGCGTCAAGATAGCCATCCTCGGCCTCGTGTCCCCCAAGATCCCTGACTGGCTTCCCCCCCAGTTCTGGACGGGCATGGAATTTGAGGACATGGTCGAGAGCGCCAAGAAATGGGTGCCCATAATCCAGGCCAAGGAAAAGCCCGACGTCCTCGTCGGCCTCTTCCACGCGGGCGTCGACTACACCTACGGCAATGTGACGAGAGACACCAAGTTCAACGAAAACGCTTCCCAGGTTGTCGCCGAGATGGTTCCCGGCTTTGACATGATCTTCGTCGGCCACGACCACTCGGGTTGGGACGGCATGGGCTGGGATCCCGTCGCGAAAAAGAAAGTGGAAGTGAAGGATCCCAACGGCAAAACCGTCTACATTTATGGAGCCCTCAACGCGGCCCGCAAGGTGCCCGTCGTCAACCTCATGCTCGACTGGAACGCCGAAAAGGGCGCATGGGACAAGAGAGTGCGCGGCGGCCTCGTCGATGTGGCACAGTACAAGGCCGATCCAGGCTTCACCGCCCAATTCGAGCCCGGCTTCGATGAGATAAAGAAATGGGTCGACCGCCCCATCGGAAAGATGGACGGCGTGATCACCACCCGGGAATCGATGTTCGGCGACTCGGCCTTTGTCGACCTCATCCACAGGATCCAGCTCGATCTCTCCAAGGATCCCGCCATGGGCCTCGCTCCCGCCGACATCTCCTTCGTGGCTCCCCTTTCGGCCGACGCCAAGATTCCCACCAGCGTCGACGGAACCCTCTACGTGCGCGACATGTTCAACCTCTATGTGTACGAGAACTTCCTCTACACGATGACGATGACGGGCAGGCAGGTGAAGGACTTCCTCGAGTATTCCTACCGTTTCTGGTTCGACACCATGCCGAACGACGGCAACCACCTCATCGCATTCCAGAAAGACAAGGAAGGCAAGCTCGTCTTCGACGCGCGCTACAACACCGCCCAGACCCAGACCCGCTACTACAACTATGACTCGGCCGCGGGCGTCAACTATTTTGTCGATGTCACCCAGCCTGTCGGGCAGAAAGTGACCATCACCTCCATGTCCGATGGCCGCATCTTCAACCCGGACGAGACCTACACGGTCGCCATCAATTCCTACAGGGGTTCGGGCGGCGGCGGTCATCTCGAGAAGGGCGCCGGCATCGACGCTGCGACGATCCGGACCATGAAGCTGGTCAATGGCGCGACGACGAAGGATCTGCGCTTCTTCCTCCTCAAGTGGTTCGAAAGCCAGACCGAGACCGTCACTGTCGCCCCGATCGGCAACTGGAACGTCATCCCTGAGGATCTCGTCGCGATCGGCATCGCGAACGATTATCCTCTCCTCTATCCGGCAAAAAAGTGAGTTTTTGACCGCTTTGCGCTGATCAGGGGCTGCCGACGATAAAATCGCCGGCAGCCCCTTTTGTTGCTTTCCGCCGCCAAAATTGGTATTTTAGCTTCAATGACGATCGCTTCGCCCAAGGGGGAGCGAACGTAAGCCGAGATGGGCCTCAAGGCCGTCGGCTATCCGACAAGGGAATGCGCAAAGACGGCATTCCTCATTCCTTCAAGGAGGAAGACATGAAAGGCAACAAAACCTATGTGGACATCGGATCCATACTGGACGATGTGTTCGAGGCGGCCAAGGATTTTGGCGAAAAGATGAAGGACTTCGCGCCTCCAAGATTCGACGGTTGCGGCCCCAACCCCATGGGAGGTTTCGGCGCGAACAGCGAGGCTCACGGTTCGGGTGGCGCGTCGGGCGGCGCCTGGTTCGAAGCCCAATCCGATGAGAACGCCGACTATTATCCCAATTTCTCCTATCCGCCCATGAATATCTACCTCACCTCCGAGCGCAGCATCGTTTTTGAATTCGCCGTGGCCGGCTTCGAGGAAAAGGGCATCACGCTTTCATTCCAGGGCGATTACATGGTCTTCTCCGCCAAGATAGAGCTGGAGCCCCCCCTCGAGGGGATCCGTTACTTCAAGCGCAGGCTCAAGCTCAAGGACATCGAGAAGCAGAAGTACTACGTCCCGGCCGACAAGTTTGACCAGGAAAAGGTCAAAGCCGTGTTCAAGAACGGCATCCTCAAGGTGACGGTTCCTCCCAAGGAGACGGCTGAGGCCAACGAGGGGATCAAGATCGAAATCGTGAGGGAGGGAGAGTAAACTCGCCAGGCGAGCGGGCTCCTTCAGCCCTTGAGTTCGCCCAGGGCGAGCATGCATGCCCCGAATACCGCGCTTTCCAAGGCTTCAGCCGGCGCGATTTCGGGGCATTTTTTTGCGAGGCCTTCGATGACCGCCACCTTCAGCCAGGCGTTGTGTTCGAAGAGTCCGCCGCTCAGCAGGATGCCTGGTGAAGCGATTCGGCCCGAGGCTTGAGCGCGAACCGAGACGACGAGATCCACCAGCTCTCCGCTCGCTTCTTCCATGATCGATACGGCAAGCGGGTCGCCAGCCGCCCTGAACCGTTCCACGATGTCGGCCGCTCCGCCTATGCCCGCCTTGTCGAATCGGCGATAGATCAAGGGCACGAATTCCGACTTGTCCCCGAGCTTGAAGCGTTCCATGAGGGGCTCAAGCATGGCCGTCGGCAGATCGCGCCCCTCCACTGAGCGCAGAGCCCGGCGGATAGCCTGGAAGCCGAGAAAAAACGCCGAACCCTCATCGCTCAGGAAATGCCCCAGGCCACCCGCCCTGAATCGCGCGCCATCGGAGAGGCGGGCGATCGCGATGGAACCCGTTCCCGCTATGAGGAGATAGCCTTCGAGGCTTTTGAGCCCGCCGACGAGAGCGATGTCGGGATCGGAAGTTATCCGCAGGGGGCAAGAAAAACCCAACTGACCGCGCAGGATATTTTCCAGTTCTACCCGCTCGGGACCGCGCTCGGCCCCGGCGACGCCAAGACAGCCGGCGTCGAAGTCGCCAGCCGCAAAGCCTGTGGTTTTAAAAGCCCCCCCAAAGAGCGATGCCAGCCTCTCCCCGATCGCGGCCGGCGCCACAGCGTTCGGATTGATCCCCTCCCCTCGCCCTTCCCAAAGCGCGCGATTGTCGCCATCGGCGACGCGGAGCCTCGTGCTCGTCCCGCCCCCGTCGATGCCGAATATCAGCGGCTTTGTCAAAGAGCCGCCCCTACCGACAGGAGATCCCTCCTGAGCGAAACGGCGT
>JBAQLW010000150.1:0-6270 GCA_049302175.1 Rectinemataceae bacterium | reverse complement strand
TGAAGGGATGGGGGAAGCGGCCGCGCGCGCGGGGCTGAGCGACCCGACGACGCTCCATGAAAAGAACGCCGTCTGGTCGGACGGAGCCAGGGATGGCCCCGCGCGCGCTGGAACCGCCGGCCTGTCTGCCGCGGACTTGGCGGACATGTTCGGAAACGTCTGGGAATGGACGGCCGATGCCTACCGCCCCTACCCCGCCTTCGCCGACGGCCGGTTCTCGGGCGATGAAAAAGCCGTTCGCGGCGGCTCATGGGCTAATCTCCCCGACTCGATCAGCCTCTACTCCAGGGGCGGGGTGCCTTCAGCCCATGCCTCGGTCTTCCTTGGATTCCGCCCGGCGCTAGTCGAACGATGAGCATACCGGAAAACGTCAAGGTCGTAGCCCTCAACAAGCGCGCCCGCTTCGACTATTCGGTCGACGAGAGTTTCGAGTGCGGCGTCGAACTCAGGGGCACCGAGGTAAAATCCATCAAGGACGGCCGATTGTCCTTTCCCGATGCCTACGCCGAAGTGCGAAACGCTGAGGTCTGGCTCAAGAACTTCCATATCTCCGAGTACGTTTTCTCCTCAATTTTCAGCCATGATCCCGATAGGCCCAAGAGGCTCCTCCTCCACGCCCAGGAGATCAAGCGCATCGACAGGAAAGTGAGGGAAAAGGGCTACACCCTCATCCCGATGTCCATATACCTCAAGCACGGTCTCATCAAGATCGAGTTGGGGCTGTGCAAGGGCAAGAAAGCATACGACAAGCGGGCCGACATCAAGGAGCGCGACATAGATCGCGACATAAGGCGTGAATTCCGCACGAGGGAGTGGTGAGGGATGCGCATCACCGGCGGAATCTACTGCGGCCGCACCATCGAGCTGCCGAATGGGCACCTGGAGATCAGGCCAGCCATGGACAGGATGCGCGAGTCGGTCTTTGGCGTCCTGGGTGATCTCAGCGGACTCTCCTTCCTCGATCTCTTTTCCGGCTCGGGGATAATCGCCCTCGAGGCGGCGTCACGTGGCGCCAATCCCATCGCCTGTGTGGAGCGCGACAGGGCCAAATTTCCCATCCTCCTTCAGAACGTAGCGATAGCGGCCGATCAGCGCATCGAATGCAAGGCCCAGCCCGTTGAGCTCTTTCTTCTCCGCAACAAAGCGGCATTCGATGTCGCATTCCTCGATCCGCCCTTCCCCTACGCATACAGGCTGGACCTTATGAAAGCCCTCGCCAAAGGACCCAGCCTGAAGGAAGGCGGCCTCGCCCTCATTCATTTTCCCAGGGAAGACAAGCTGCCTCATAAGATCGGTCGACTTTCGGTGGAAGATGAGCGAAGCTTCGGGCGTTCGATCGTGCGCTTCTACAGAAAAAACAAAAGTATCGAAAACGTCTGAATATCCTAAGCATTCGCGGTTGCTTTTTGCACTGCTATAAACTATACTTCACATCACGATAGGAAGCTGTCCAGAGAAGAATAATAAAACGTGTTTATAAAAAATACGCTTTCTGTCACGAGGAAAAGCATGAACGACCTCCCCTCTCCCCCGACGCACGATGATTATTTTGAAATCCCCGAGGCGCTCGAAAAGGAACAGAACGAGATTTCTGAAGCTTCGAAAAAAGGCTACCAGCTTCTCAAGGAAAACCGGTATGACGAAGCCGTCGAGTGCTTTGCGCAGATCCTTGAAAAAGAAAAGGAAAACAACTATGCCCTCGTCGGCCTGGGCGACGCCGCGCGCAAGCGGGGGGCTTACAGGGACGCCGCCGACCACTACCGACGATGCCTTGTCTTCCATCCTGGCAACAGCTATGCCTTATTCGGGCTGGCCGACTGCTACAAGGCCCTCAACCAGTACCATAAAGCCATCGAAATCTGGGAACAGTACCTCCTCCATGACAACACGAACATAACGGTGCTCACCCGGGTAGCCGATGCCTACCGCAAGGTCCATGATTTCCGCAAATCGAAGGCCATCTACCAACGAGTGCTCGAGATGGAATCAGACAACCATTATGCCCTCATCGGCCTCGGCCACCTGCACTACGACTTCAAGGAATACAAGGAAGCCCTCGGTTTCTGGCAAAGAATGGTCGAGCTTCAGGGCGATAAAGTGGACATTCGGGTTCTCACCTCCATCGGTAATTGTTTCCGCAAGCTCAAGCAGTTCGATCGCGGGGTACCTTACTTCGAAAAAGCCCTCGAGCGCGAGTCCGACAATTTCTATGCCCTTTTCGGAATCGCCGACTGCTACAGGGGTGTCGGGAAGCAGAGCAATTCACTCATCTACTGGAACAAGATCCTGGAGAAGGATCCCAGGAACAAAGTGATACTCACGCGGGCTGGCGATGCCTACCGCAACCTCGGTGATCTTGAGAAGGCGGTAAAATACTACGAGGACGCCCTCAACATCGAGTTCGACGTCTACGCGATCCTGGGTCTCGCCGTCATAGCCCGCACCCAGGGTAAATGGGAAGACGCCATCACGAGTCTCAAGATGCTCATCCAGAACGATCCGAAGAACTATCGCATCTACCTGGAACTGGCCCAATGCTATGTGGCCGCTGGCCAGCGACAGCAGGCAATCGATATTCTCAGCGAATTCATGAAATTGGGGATCAAGAATCCCTTCGTCTCGGAAGCTTTGATAAGGCTTTCGTCCAAGCCCAGCTGATGGTCGTCTACCCTTCCGGCCTGCTCCAGGACGAGATCCTCTCGCTCGTCGGCTTCGAACAGCCATTCAGAGCCAGACAGGTCTATGACTGGATAACGCGCGGCACTGGGGATTTCGCCGGCATGACTAATCTTCCAGGCAGTGAGAGGGACAAGCTGACCAAGCTTTTCGGTACCCTGCGATCCTCCACTGTCAGCTCCGAGTTCAATGACGAAGACGGCTCGCTGAAGCTGCAGATACGCCTGCGCGACGGCGCGGCCGTAGAATGCGTCATCCTCGAGGATATCGAGGGAAGAAAGACGGCCTGCCTTTCGAGCCAGGTGGGATGCCCCATGGGCTGCCAGTTCTGCCGCACGGGCCAGCTTGGTTTCCTGCGAAACCTGGGACCCGACGAGATCCTCGAGCAGTACTATTTTCTGAAAGAGCGGCGCGGCTTCATATCCAATGTCGTCTTCATGGGTATGGGCGAGCCCCTCCTCAATCTCCCCGCCATTCGCAAATCCATCGCCATCCTTTCCGATCCAGAGGGCATCGGCATGTCGCTGCGCAAGATTACCATCTCCACAAGCGGCATAGTTCCCGGCATTCTCGACCTAGCGGCGAATGGTCCCAGAGTCAGGCTCGCCGTATCCCTGACCACGGCCGACGAGGCGATAAGAACCGAGCTGATGCCCGTCAACAAGTCATGGAACCTCGATGTCCTCAAGGCGGCCCTCGTCGAATACCAGGAAAAGACAGGGGAGCGCATAACTCTCGAAGCCGTGCTGACAGGCAACCGGAACGCCAGCATAGAGAGCGCCCGCGCCCTCGTGCGATGGGTGCGTCCTCTCAAGGCTCAGGTAAATCTCATTCCCTGGAATGTCGTTCCCGGTCTCCCCTTCGAGACGCCCACAAAAGCCCAGGTGAAGGCTTTCACCGAGGTTCTGGAAAATGCCGGCCTTGTCGCCGTCCAGCGCATGCACCGCGGACGAGGGGTGATGGGGGCCTGCGGGCAGCTTGGCGACACTCTCACCGCTGACAAGGGGTCTGGACGGCCGGAACACTGACAGCAAAAACCCTGACGGCCGGAAGGCTGACGGCAAGACTTATCCTCCTCGAAGCATCTTTTCCATTTTCCTCTCAAGCCGCGCCTTTCTTCTCTCGAGAGCATGAAGCGATTCAAGCAGGGAGCTATGGATGGAATAGCCTCCGGCCCCCTCTCCTCCCGATGTGAGGATATCGATGGCCCTTTGCGTATGCTTCAAGGCCAATTTTAGATTTTTTTTACCGTGTTCGTACAGCTTCGCTTTTTCTACGCAGCCTTCAACGCTTCTCTCATCCATGGATTCCACTGTCCTCTCATAGGCATCGAGACTGCCCTCGCGCCTGTACAGCCTCGCGAGGAGTCGCAGTGCTCCCTGGTCGCCATCCGACCCCGCCGCTTCGAGGATGGCGAAGGCTTCGCAGGTTCGTCCGGCGGCACTGAGTTCGAGGGCAAGATGCCGGACATACACCCTCTCGTCAGCCCATCGACGCTCGGGTTCGGCGATGATCCGGTCTATCCGCAAGAAGAGCCTGGCGAGCGACCTTACGTCGAGAACGTTATGAGCGGCAATTTTTTCCATGGCCGTGAGGGATTCTTCGGCGGGATTCGGGCATGAGGCTGAGTAGTCGAGCCAGAGCCTGGGGATGAGAAAGCCCGGAACGTCGCCTTCCCTCTCTTCGCCGAGGACAGCAGCCTCCAGAGCCTGGAGAGAACAGGAACCGAGAGTCTTCCTCCATAGGCGTCGGGTAGTATATAGAAGGTCAATGTGGCCAAACTCGGGGACGGCGAGGCCATTCATGATGCAGCGGGTTCGCAGCAAAGGAAGGTCGAAGGCCGCGCCGTTGTAGGTGACGAGCTCAGGCCTCCGGGCAAGGAGTTGAACGGTACATTCCAGGAAGCCGGCTTCGCCCGGAAAATCGTCAATGAACAGCTGGCGTATGAAAAAGTTGTCCGCCTCGAAGAATCCAACGGCGGCGAGGAAGGCTATCGTGCCCGTTCCTCCAGAAAGGCCCGTCGTCTCAAAGTCGAAAAAAGACAGCTGGCTGTAGGGCACCTCTGAGGGAAGCTCTGGATCCTCGCCATTTTTCCTGCGCATCCTCTGGTTGGCGAAATGGGATTTATCGAACACGCCGCCGTATTCTGCTCCCAGGCTGAGACCTGTTTCCACTGTCCTCGCATAGATGTGGGAAGATTCCCTCTCCCAGCCAGGAAGAAAGAGACCGCGCTCGGAGCGAAGGGGAGCCCTCTGCTTCACCGCCCGCGTCACGCTGCCCTCGGGAGCGACAACTGTCAGGGATGGAACCGCCAATTCCGAGGCTTTTACAAGTCCAAGCCCCTTGAGGCGGGACAACCTGCCCTTCATGCCAGGCAAAGCGACTCTCCTTTTCAGCGCCCGCTGCAGCGGGCGAGAAGCTCGCCGGTGAGCGACTTGAATCCGTGGCCGCCTTTCCTTGCGGGAGGGGTTATTTCCCCGGCGCCGTAATCCCTATCGGTGGCCAGGTCGGCGCCGATGCAGGAAGGACATCCTTCGCCGCAGGGACAGCCGTTGAGTCTTTCGTGTGCAGCGGCCATGAGTTCGTCGAGCTTTTCCCTTAGCGCCTCGGCCAGCCCCGTACCGCCAGGATACCTGTCGTAGAGGTAGATCGCGGGAACGGAGAAATGGGGATCCCGCACACGCTCCGAGACGCCCAGATCGCGGGGATCGCAGAGCACGAAGGCTGGAGCGAGCGACTTGAGGAGGCGCGCGGCTCCGACAAGCGCGGCCGCGGCCGTTGCCGGGTCGAGCCTTGCAAGGAAAGAGCCGGCCGCGCTCCCCTCCGGAAAGAGGAGGACCAGGGTTCGTGTCTGCATCTCCTCGGGCGGCAGATATATCTCGCCGAAGCCGACGTTCTCCTGCGTGTGGAATCGCAGCTTTTTGTATTTCTCTGCCTGGCTCCGCACGAGGACATCGCCCACAGCCCAGCCGAAGCGTGTCGAGGAGGCAGGGTCGGAATGCTCATCCTCGGTGAGAACCTCCAGGTCGGTCTTCACCACGGCGTCGGTCCAGTAATCCACATTCTTGCGCTCGACATGGCAGACCTTGTTGGCGATGTCGAGCTTCTTCACGATGAACTGGGTTCCAAGATGTATATATACGGCATTGTCGAATATGAGTTCCTTGGCGCTGGGCCTGTCCATCTCGCCGATCACGCGGCTTCCCCCGCCCGTCACATCGATGATCACTATATTGTCGGCGGTGGCAGAGCGCAGGGAGATCTTCTCGCTGGGATAGCCTTCGTCCGACCAGTACCAGCGCCCGCCGGTCAGGCGGACGGCTCCCTCCTCCTCCAGGAGGGTCAGCGCCTCGTCCGTCAGCTCTGCCCTTTCGGCGGGTGAGGACAAACCGGTGCCTGATAATTCAGCTGAATCCAAGGTGGGGCTCCCTCCGAGAGCCTCGCCTTGGGCGAAGGGCAGCTCGAAGGCCGCGCACTTCGCGTGATCCATGACGCTGTAGGGATTGTCCAGGTCTACTCTCGCGCGCTCGGGAGCCTGCGCGAGAAAATATTCGGGATGCCGCGCAAAGTACTGGTCAAGAGGCGAGGATGTGG
>JBAQLW010000149.1:0-2066 GCA_049302175.1 Rectinemataceae bacterium | reverse complement strand
CCTGGCTTGGGGAAGGGAAGGTCCGCAGCTACGCCGTCGTCAACGTCAACATCGCTATCGACACCAGCGAAGGCCTGGTGGTACCTGTCCTGAGAGCATGCGCCTCGCGTGGATTCAGGGAACTCGGCGCCGACATGAAGGCAATTGCCGAAAAAGCGAGGAACAAGGCCTTGAGCCCCGAAGACTATGAAGGCGGAACCATCACGCTGTCCAACCTGGGCATGTTCGGCATCGCCCGTTTCAGGGCTATTATAAATCCGCCCCAGACGGCCATCCTCGCTGTTGGAAGGATATCGGAAAAGGTGGTTCAGAGAGCATCGGGGTTCGAGACGCGGAAATTTATCGAGTACAGCATCACCGCCGATCATCGCGTCGTCGATGGAGCCTGCGCGGCCAGATTCATGGCGACGCTCAAGTCCTATATCGAGAACCCCTTGTTGTTACTCGACTGAGTCAAGGATAGGAGCCGCAAAAAAGGGAAGGCAGGGCTTTCCCTTTTTTGATGTGTCATCTATCGGCGGCGCGTACCATGTCCGCATGCCATGAAAGGAAATATTCCTCATCGGCGGGACTGCCGCCCTCCACATCGGCCATGATCCGGAACACAGGCTCCGTGCCCGATCCGCGCATCCAGAGAAAAGCCCTGGGTACTCCCGCGGCCGTCGAGAAGACGATACGCAAGCCTCCCAGCCCGGAAGCCGCGAAATCATCCCCGACCTCCCTTTCCTGGATTCCGTTCGTGGCGAAGCTTTTCCATGAAACAATGCCATAGCCGCGCTCCAATTCAGCCTTGCGGTTCTCCCACTCGGCCAGGAATAGTTCGTGGTAGCGGGATTTCAGTCCCACCTTGTCGGCGCTGCGTACCCGCAGCGCGGCTCTGTCTTCGAAAACACTCGTCGAGATCCAGGCCGGCAGGGTGGCGATGACATCGGCGAGATCGTAGTTGTCGGTGTAGTCGGATTTCCTGCCGCAGGCTTCGAGCCAGAGTCGGAAAAGGTCAGGCTTGCCCGGGAGGTCGGGGAGTCGGAGGAGGCGGATCATCGCGCCGAGAGTCGATAGGGGGTCTCTCACCCTGGATGGATGGGTTATCGTTCCTCCGTTTGAGCCCTCGCCAAGAATGCGCACGGTCCATCCCCGGGAACGGAGATCCTCTGCCAGATTCACGACGTTCGCCTCACCCGTTTCAGCCCTGAAAACCTTGGCGCCAAAATATCCGGCGATGCGTTCAATGCGCATGCTCGTCGCGTCGTTGACGACGACGGCGATCCTTTCAGTCGCTCCCGAGCGCGCCAGGCTGGCGAGTTCGGCCAGGCAGGAGAGGGAAAACACCTCCTGGGCTTCGAGGATTCGGGCTCTTCCTGTGATTTTGTCACGGAAGACGAGATTACCCCTGTCGCCGTCGCAATCGGGAACGTAACCGAGCTGGAAGGACGGATCGGCCGAGCCGGCTTCGCCCAGCAGGCGCATGCATAGGGAAAGCGACGAACCTTCGGGGACAATGCGATGCCCGAAGAGGCGGGGCTGATCGTTGTAGAATTTGGATCGTATCGCGAGAGCCTCGAAGAAATCCCTGTCGATGGAGAGGGAGCGTGCCGACCCGTTGAGTTCGGCGACGATGCCCAGAGGCCGCTTCGCGCATGCGTCGGCGAGCTTGTCGAGAATTGAGGCTTGGGCTTCGAGCCCTGGCTCGCCCGTGACGACTTCGTGGGTGAAAAGGGTGTACGCCGAGAGGGAGAGCCGCTTCCATGCCGTGCAGGCTTCATAGCAGAGAGCCAATTCCCTCTTGTCGGCGGCTGATATGAGGCGGTAAGCCTCGTCCGAGGCTTTGGGTGAGGAGATCGCCTCCTTGAACCCGGCGATGAGGGGGGCGATTTCGCCCGCGTTCAGCACGCCGCCCGTCCCGAGGCCGAACTTGACGCCGTTGTGTCCGGGGGGATTGTGGCTCGCCGAAATGTAGGCGAATCCCGCTATCCTGCCCGGGTCGCCGACGGGGAGCTTCCCCGCGCTTCCCGCGTAGGCCATGATTTCGGGTGCCGCGACGATAAAGCAGTACCTGACCTCTAGAC
>JBAQLW010000148.1:0-13002 GCA_049302175.1 Rectinemataceae bacterium | reverse complement strand
GCACTTGCCGGTCCCTCGATTCCGAGAGATTTCTGGTAATCCTCCTCGTTCCCGATGAGGACGTCGGCGTACGCGGCTATTTCGGACATGACGTCCTGGGCCTTGGCCCCGTATTTCCAGAGTTTCGCGCGGAAATTGAGATCGAAGGAAACCGTGAGTCCAGCCTCGCGCGCGGCCTTCGCCGCCGCTATCGACGCGTCGGCCGATTTCCTGGAGATCGCCGGCGTTATGCCCGAGAGGTGGAACCATCCGGCACCCGCGAAGACCGCCACCCAGTCGATGTCGCCCGGCTCGATCTCGGCGATCGCCGATCCGGCCCTGTCGTAGATGACGTTGGACGGTCGCTGATTGGCGCCGTTTTCGAAGAAATAAATGCCCATGCGTCCCGGCTTGAATTTTATAAGGGAGACGTCCACGCCATGGTAGCGCAATTCCCTCACGCATTCCCTGCCGATCTGGTTGTCGGGAAGCACCGTGGCGAAGGAAGCGGGCTGTCCCATTCTGGCAAGCGCGACGGCCACGTTGCCTTCGCTGCCGCCGAATGTGGCTTCCATGAGCGGAGACTGGAAAAGCCTTTCCTGTCCCGGCGACTTGAGCCTGAGCATGATTTCTCCAAATGTCACTACGTTCATCGTTTCGATTCTCCTTGGAAAAACGTCGTCAGATCGCCACTTTGACCACGATCTTGTGAACGGCTATGGGAACATCTTCTATCGCTATGCATGGGCGATGGGCATCCTCGGGCAGGCTGCTCCACAGCCCTTCCTGAAGCCAGGCGATCGCCATGTCGAGGTTGTCGCTCAGACCTTTGTACCTTTCGATGTTCTTGAGGTTTGTCGCTATCATGGACCGCCTCCTGTCGCGCCTCGTTCAGCGCGCGAGCCAGCCGCCGTCGACGGCGACCGTGTATCCGTTGATGTAGTCGCTCGCCGCGGAAGCGAGGAATACCGCCAGACCCTGCACGTCGGCAGGGGTTCCCCAGCGCCCGGCGGGGATGCGCTCAAGGATGGCTTCGCTGCGCTCGGCGTCAGCCCTGAGGGGCGCCGTATTGTTCGTCGCCATGTATCCGGGAGCCATCGCGTTGGCGTTGATGCCGAATTTGGCCCATTCGTTGGCCATCAGCCTCGTGATCCCCATCACCGCGCTCTTCGACGCGGTGTAGGACGGAACCCTGATGCCTCCCTGGAAGGAGAGCATCGAGGCGATATTGATGATCTTGCCGCCCTGTCCCTGGGCGATGAATTGTTTCGCTGCCGCCTGACTGAAGAAGAAAACGGTCTTGGCATTGATGTTCATCACATCGTCCCAGTCCTTCTCGCTGAAGTCGACGGCATTTTCGCGCCGTATGATGCCAGCGTTGTTGACGAGGATGTCGAGGCGGCCGAAGGCTGCCAGGGTCTTTTCCACGATGCCGGGAATCGAGGCTATCGACATGAGGTCGGCGACGACTTCGAGGAATTTTCCCCCCATGCCCTCGATCTGCTTTTTTGTTTCGGGCGAGGCGACATAGTCGACGCCGACCACGGCGGCCCCCGCCTCGGCGTAGGCGAGGCAGATGCCCTGGCCTAGCCCCGTGGAGCTGCCTGTCACGATCGCCACTTTCCCGTCGAGCTTGAATTTGTCCAGGATCATAGAATATCTCCTTATTTGAGGTCGTCCATCGCCACGCCGTCCATGTCGGTGAATGTCTGGTTTTCCCCGGCCATGCCCCATATGAATGTATAGGATCCCGTGCCTACACCCGAATGGATCGACCAGCTCGGGCTTATCACCGCTTCCTCGTTGCGCACGACAATGTGCCGGGTTTCCGTCGGCTTGCCCATTATGTGGAACACGACTCTGTCGGCGGGCATGTCGAAATAGAGATAGACTTCCATGCGCCGCTCATGCGTATGCACGGGCATCGTGTTCCAGATGCTCCCTTCGGAGAAAACCGTCATGCCCATCACGAGCTGGCAGGTTTCGAGCACGGCCGGGTGGATGAACTGGTGTATGACGCGCTTGTTGCATTCGGCCGCGCTTCCCATCTCGACATGCTTGGCCTGGGCTAGGGTGACGAGCCGTGTGGGGCAGGCTCTGTGCGCGGGCGCGCTGTTAAAGTAGAACTTGGCGGGATTCTTCGCGTCGTCGCTCGAGAACGCCACTTCCCTCGACCCCATCGATACATAGAAGCCATCGCGCGCGCCCAGGGCGTATCGCGTTCCATCCACGGTGATTGAGCCGGCGCCTCCTATGTTGATGATGCCCATCTCCCTGCGCTCCAGGAAATAGCTCGTGCCAAGCTCTCTTGTCGCGGCGAGGACGAGGGTTTCGCCGGCAGGCGTTATGCCGCCGGCTATCATCCTGTCGACATGACTGTACGTCATCGTAATTTTTCCAGGCTCGAAAACCTTGCTGATCAAAAAGCTGGAGCGCAGGCCTTCTGTATCCAGGCTCTTCGCGTACTCGGAATTCACATATTCCCTGATTTCCATCGGCTACCTCGTAAATGTCAAAAATCGGGGCCTAAGCCCTTGCGTGTTCCATAATATGGAATACAATTCCAAATCAAAGACCCTCTCATCATAATCTATTTGGCATCGCTGTCAAGATATTCGAGGTATGGGAGGAAACGCCCGGAGGGCAATGCTATGGCTGAGATGAAAGTCCAATCACTGGACAGGGCTTTCGATATACTCGATATACTCTCGCGCGCGGCGGCTGGTCTCGGCCTCTCGGAGATAGCCGATTTGGCGGGGCTGCCGCGAAGCACAGCCTTCCGACTTCTCGCCGTGCTCCAGCAGAGGGAGTATGTCAGAAGAACCGACGATTCGGGCAAATACCGTCTCGGGCCAGGTTTTATCGAACTCAGTTCCATATACCTCAACAGCCTGGAACTCAAGACGGAATCGGGGCCGGCCATGAAGGAACTGGCCAATGCCCTGGGCACCATCGTCTTCCTCGCCTGCAGGCAAGGAAGCTGGATGGTCTATATCGACCGCTACGACCATTTCGCCAGCCTCAGGAAATATGCCATAATCGGGCAGCAGAAGCCCCTCTACTGCACGGCCCTCGGAAAGTCCCTCATGCTCGACATGGAGGAGGAAGAAATCCGTCTTCTCCTGGAGGGTGAGAAATTCCAGGCCTTCGGTCCAAAAACACACACGGGACTGGACGGCCTTGTCGCCGACATGGCATTGTGCAGGAAGCGGGGATGGTCGCGCGACGACCAGGAAAACGAACCGGGCACCAACTGCGTGGCCGCGCCGATTCGGGACTATCGTGGCAGGATAATTTCGGCGATCAGCACCTCATGGTCGCTCGAGATCCGCCCCGACCTCGATCCGCAGAAAGTCGCCGTCCACGTCCTGAAAGCCGCAGCCGATATTTCGCGGTCCATGGGCTGGATAGGGCACAAAGCCAACACCTGAGAGGGGGAAATCATGAACGAAGTCGAAAAGTGGTCCAACGAAGCGCGAGCCGCGCAGGCCATCGCAGCACTCACGAAAAATGGATTCGAGGCGGTCTATGCCGCGACGGCGGAAGAGGCAGCCGAACTGGTGATGAAATACGTCAAGCCTGGTATGAAAGTCGGGTTCGGCGGCTCGATGACCGTCAAGGCTTTGGGTATCCAGGAAAAATCCCAGGCAGCGGGAGCACAGATCCTCGACCACAACCTGCCAGGCTTGAGCCCGGAAAAGAAGCTCGAAATACAGCGCGCCCAGCTCACCTGCGACGCTTTCATCTGCAGCGTCAACGCCCTCACCCTGAAGGGCGAGATGATGAATGTGGATGGGAACGGCAACCGCGTAGCCGCCCTCACCTTCGGGCCGAAGAAGAATCTCGTCGTCGTAGGGGCCAACAAGATCGTCGCCGACGAAGCGGAGGCATGGGCTCGTATAAAAGCCTGGGCGGCTCCGATGAACAACAAGCGCCTTGCCAAGGTGAATCCCTGCATCAAGGCGGGGCAGTGCATGGACTGTCAGGGTCCGGGAAGGATCTGCTGTGTTTATCAGGTACTGCGCCGCAAGCCTTCACTTTCCGATTTCACCGTCATCATCGTGGGAGAAAAACTGGGTTTCTGATCGCCGTGCGGTCAGTACCCGAATCTTTCCTCGTGCAGGAGCCCACCGTTCTCATCCCTGAAGGAGAGGAGGACTTCGGTCGCCAGGACATCCACGTCGAGGCGGCCGAAGGCGGCGACCGCCAGCCACTTCGAGGCGGGGGAAACATGGGCGGGCTCAGGATCGCTCTTGCCGCCCATGGCGCCGATTATTGCGTAGCGCACTCCTCCATGCTCAAGATATTCCTGATAATGGTTATGTCCCGAAATCACGAGGTCAACACTGTACTTCTCGAAAAGCGGGCTCACCGCGGGAATGTTCTGCCAGTGATCGTACCAGGGCTTGTCGAGGTCGGGATCGTCGTATCCCGAAGCATAGAAATAGCTGTGCGACAGGACGATGAGAGGCTTTGTCCTGTCGGCTGTCTTCAGCACTCCCTCCAGCCAGGCTTTCTGCCGCTTGCCGAAGTTCTCCGTGCCCCAAGGGAGGTCGAGGACGACAATGGTAGCTGCCTTGGCATCGATGGAATAATAATACGGCGAATCCGAATCGCTGGAAAATGACGAGGGGAAGAAAGCCTTTTTGAAGAGGTATTGGCCTCCCAACAAGGCGTCGTGGTTCCCCATGAGGGGACGGAGCGGCACCTTTGGTATGATCGCCTCGAGATCGGACAGGGCGAAATTCCACATCATCGCCTTGGAACCTGTTTCCACCGTGTCGCCAAGCATGAAAAAGGCGTCGGGTTTATGCTCGGCCACGCTCGCGAGGATGTTTGTCCTGGCGCTCGCGCTGGAGTTGTCCACGCCCCAATGAGGGTCGGAGGAAAAGCTGAGTCTGAGGAGGGGTATCGCCGAAGCGTCGGTCGTCCCTGAGACGGCTCCTACTGCCGTTCCCGGCGCGCTCTCGCCTACAGTCGAGGCGCTCCCCGATTGAAAGGCCGGGTTTGGTCGGACAGCAGTATCCGCGTTTCGTGGCTCTATGCCCTTGGACGGATCGATGAGTTCGAGGCGGGCGGGCTCAAGGTTGCCCATACGCGGACCAGCCACGAGCAGGGCTGTCAGACCCGATGAGGAAAGGATCACGAGGGCGGAGAGTACGATGGAGAGACCTCTTACGATACCGGAGGCTCTCTTGCTTCTGAGCTTTTCGAGGGGCAAGGAGAGGATGGCGACGCTTATGGGAATAAATCCCATGAGGATGAGACCGCGGAACATTCCGGTCCGGTTCCATACATAGAGCCCCTTGGCTCCTTCGAGCGAATAATGATAGGCATTCATAGCCAGGCAGGCCGCAAGGGCGACGAGAGCCCAGATCAGGGCACGCTTCCGGGCTGAAGCCAGACTGCCTCCCGTCCAATTTATAAACATAGGATAATTTTATTCCATTTTTGTTGAAATTGTAAGCCAGTTTTTTACAGCGCCATCACATTATCAGCGCAGGGATGGGATATCGGCATAGCGCCCCGAATTGTTCCAGAAGGTCATGCCCTGATTCGCCCCTTCCCTGATTCCGCGGACTTCTTCGGCGACATAGGCGATATTGTAGTAGACTCTGTCGTAGCTCACATCGAGATAGAAAGCCTGAACATAAGGCCTGATGAGGACCTTGCCCCGGGCGATGGCCGAATTCCTCAGGCTGCCGATCCTGTAGATCCTGTACGGCCTCAATTCAGCCGGATCCTGCGCGAGAAAGCCCTGCTCGAAATGGGATGGATAGAGCATGGGGCAGATCACGTCGACATAGTCGGCAAGCATCTCGACATCCTGGCCTGTTCTGGTGCCCGACCGGTACCAGCCGTTGGCTCCGTAGATGTCGATGCCTATCGGCAGGTCGAGCGATTGCCGGGCAAAGCGGAGGAATGATTCCAGGGCGGAATCCTGCGTCATACCGGCTTCCTGATGGGTATACAGCGCGGCACTCAGGTTTTCGCCGTCAGTGGGGAAGCGGATGTAGTCGAACTGTATTTCGTCGAAGCCGAGGCTGGCCACTTCCTTGGCGATTTCAACGTTATAACGCCAAACTTGCGTCGAATAAGGATCCACCCAGAACTCCTGGATAGCCTGCCCATCCGATCTCAAGCCCTGCCATGCTTTGCCCGACCCGGCATCACGAAGGGCGAGAACGCCGCCGTTCCACGAGTAAAGAGCGTCGTCCTTAAACACGACGATGCGGGCGATCAGGTAGATGCCGCGCGCCTTGGCCTCCTTGGAAAAGGCTTCGATGTCGAGGGTCTGTCCCGTCCGGCCCATAGAGGAAAGAAGGGGCGAGGAGGGCTTGAAGCGCAGCCGGCCGTAGTCGTCCTTCATGTCGACGACAAGGCTGTTGAGACCCTGCGCTTCGATCAGGTCGAAATACCGGGCACGTGTCGTGGGGTCGATGGCGAAACCAGTCTGGAGGTAGAGGCCGTTCTTGCCGTCAGCCATCCGGATGCGCCGCGTGGCGGCATCCTCCGCTTCCGCGCCGCTTGCCGCGCCTGAGCCGAGCCTCCAGAGTTCGTTCATGGCGACCGGCGACGACGGGACCGTGGCGGCTGCTTCGGCTGCTCTTTCGTAGGAAAGCCACGCGGCGCATCCCACCAAATCCCCGTGTCTGGATTTGATTGCCCTGATCACGGACCGAGCCGTGTCGGTGAGCTCCCTGTCGGGACTCATCGTTATCCGGCCTTCCTCCAGCCCCAACTGAAGGCGCTGTATGGATCCGCCCGAAATAGCGTAGGCCGAACCATTCCCGACCGACAGGAGCGCGTCCACGGTCCCGAAATCCCCTCCATCCGACCAGGCTTCCGTGAACGCGTTCCGCGCAGGATTCCACAGGAGAATCCTTCCAAGGAAGCTCAAGCCCGCAATGAAATTCCATCGCGGGGAAGAAGGCGATCCCCCTCCCCCAGGAAGGAGGGCGAAGCCCGAAACCTCCTCGCTATTGCTGCCTGTTATTCTTGGAAGACCCATGGTAGCTGGAATCCATCCGTGTGCCGCGTTCGCGTCCTTCGCATTCACGTCCTTCGTGAAGAGCCCCTTGATCGCGTGGGATGCCCATACCACGTGTCGGGTCGCGCCCTGCCAGGGACCGAAAGCAACGGCTTTTACGCCCTGCGTCGTCGAAGGACTCCCAAGGCTTTTCCAGCTTCTGCCTGAGTCTTCGCTGTACCATACTTGCGTGGCTGTATTGACGGCGAGCCTGTTGGGACTTGCCGGGTCGAAGGCGAGCGATTTGATCTCGATCTGTTCTCTCGCCAGTTCAAAGGCTCCATCTTTGAATATTTTCATCGTTTTGGTCGGCAGTCCGGCCGAGCGGGTTTCGAAGCTGTGCAGATCGCGGCTGAATACGACGCCCTTCGAGCCAAGGAGATACCATCCCTCGGGCGAAGGGATGATGGCGTCCACCGATCCTGCGTCCCAGATAAGACTTGTGGAGATTTCGCTTTCCTTCGAGGTTATCCTGTAGAGCCCCTTTGTTCCGCCGGCGAGGACTTCGTCAGTCCGACCCTGGGCGCCTGGCAAATTGGAGGGTAAGAAGGCGTAGACGAGGGCGAGGAGCAAAACCGGGAGGAGGATCTTCCCATAACGCATAGGCGAATCATAGTACGCATCACCCCGTTTCGGATAGACCGATATCGGATGACTTCGCAGGGTGACTTCGCAACGATTCTTCTTGTTAGATAGTGAAAACGAGAATATAATTTCCCCGTATCCCGTCATACCCACATTCAAGGAGGTTCCATAATGAGAAAATTTGCCGGCGTAGCGCTCGCACTAGCGGCCTTGCTAGCGATGGCATGCACTACCACAACCCCTGCCGCCTTCAAAATGCCCGAACCGCTCGCCAAGGAAGTGAGCATCACCATCCTGCATACGAACGACATGCACGGCCGGATCGTCGAAAGCAAGACCGAGCTGGGCTTTTCCAAGATCGCCTCCGCCTTCAACGAGAGCAAGGCCGAGAACCCCAATACCATCCTCCTCGATGTCGGCGACACCCTCCATGGGCTGCCCATCGCCAACATCGACCAGGGCAAGAGCATCGTCACCCTTATGAACGAGATAGGCTACTCCTACATGACGACGGGAAACCATGACTACAACTACGGTTCCGATCGCTTGCTCGAACTCGAGAAGCTCGCCAAATTCAAGATTCTCGCCGCCAATATCTACAAGGGTGGCAAGCGCGTTTTCACCCCCTATGTCATCCAGAATGTCCAGGGTCTGCGCGTGGCCTTCTTCGGCCTCGCCACCCCCGAAACCGTCTATAAGGCCGATCCAAAGAATACGGCAGGCATGACCTTCACCGATCCTGTCGTCGAAGGCAGAATGATAGCCAACGAACTTGTCGGCCAGTACGACGTCCTCATTCTCCTCTCCCACCTCGGCGTCGACAAATCCTCCGACAGAACCTCCATCATGGTGGCACAGGCCGTTCCCGAGATCGACGTGATCATCGACGGGCATAGCCATTCGACCTTGGCAGATCTGCAGAAAGTGAACCAGACCCCCGTCCTCATCGCCAGCACGGGCGCCAACGGCGTCGGTCTCGGTGTCGTCGACCTCGTGGTCGGAACCGACAGATCGGTGAAGACCAAGACCGCGCGCACCATCACCGTGGCGAATTCTCCCGACCTGAAGGCCGACGCGAAAATCGGCGCTATGGTGACCGATCTCTCCAAAGCCCAGGACGCCGTCCTCCTCCAGGTCGTCGGCAAGACGGAAGTGGTCCTGGAGGGCAAGCGCGAGATCGTCCGCACCCAGCAGTCCAACCTCGGCACCCTCATCGCCAATGGAATGCTCTATGTGACCGGAGCCGACATCGCCCTCATGAACGGCGGCGGCATCCGCGACTCCATCCCCGCCGGCGACATCACGATGAAGCATATCTACACCGTCATGCCCTTCGGCAACTATATCCAGACCGGAAAACTCAAGGGTTCGGAGCTGAAAGCCGTTCTCGAGAACGGCGTGGGCAAGCTGCCCGCCCCCGACGGCCGCTTCCCCCACCTCGCTGGCTGGAGCTATACCGCCGACCTGACGAAACCGGCCGGCGAAAGAATCACGGGCATCCTCGTCGGAGGACAGCCTGTGGATCCCAACAAGGATTATGTCTTCGCGACCCTGAACTTCGAGTTTAACGGCGGCGATGATTACCGCATGCTGATCGGAAAGGCGCAGAACGACTTCCCCTCGGATGCGGAAGTATTTATCCAGTATCTCAAGAAGATTGGAACCGTCACGAACGCCAACATGGTGTACAAGAAATAATCGACGGATGAACCGGGGCTTGGCCAGATGGAAAGTTCCGGTATGCACTCCAAAAGGGGCGGTCGCGACAGCGGTCGCCCCCTTTCCATGATTGCCTTTGCCCGACGCAGACCTTGGTTTGTCATTCGCCCTGTCGGGAACCTTCCAGGCGGGAAGAAATGCCGCCGAGGGGTTCAACGGCAGGATACTCTGTTTCGATTCGAAGACAATCATCGCCGACCAGGGCATCCTGGCGGCCTTCGCCTGCGTTCTCGCCGAATCCGGCGCTCCGGCTGCGGCCATCCTCGAAAAGTTTAAAAAGGCGCGCGAAAAGCTTGAAATGTTCGTAGCCGCAAAGGACATCAAAAGCCTGATCCGCTCGGGGCGGCTAAAAAGCCTCGTTTTGAGAAAAGTCGGGCTCAAGCTCCTTCTCGGAACCGATGGGGAAGGCTTGGAAGCTCCACATCGTCCACGTCGCGGCGAAAGAGGAAGCGGAGAAGCTGGCCGGCTTATGCCGCGATCTCCGCGGGGGATTCACCAATCCCAATACCGAAGCCTGGCTGGGAGCCATAGGCATCGCGGCGATTCCCGGAGACCAGACCTCGCCCGATACCATCGCCTGAACGGACATCATTTCGCTCCGGGCGAATTCCTCCAGAGTTCCAGCATTTTCAAGGCCCTGTCGGCCGTCCTGAACACCACGACCCCGTGCTTTTCGAGAATACGGCACAAAGGATCGTAGAGAGGCCCCGTGTCGACGACGGCGACGAATGGCTTGTCGGTTTCAGCCATCAGCGAACCGTAGCGGCTCGCTATCGAATCCGCCTTCGTCACGTCCTCGTCATGGCGCGCAGGATCGGCGGCGAGAGAATTCATGCGGATGGTGAAGGGTACGATGCCGACGATACCGATATCGGTATTCTCATCGGCAAGGGCAGCCCGGAAGGAGCGGTCGTAGGCCTCGTCGCTCCCCATGGGCGTTATGTCGAAAGGATTGTGCACATCGATGATCTCGGCGATGCCCGCGTCTTCCAGCACTTTCGCGAGCACGGCATTGGTCGATTCCGAAAATTTTGCGAGCTTCATGCCGCCCAGATTGTCCGCTATGGCCACACATTCGAAGCCGGCATTCGATACGGCTCCCAGCCTGTTTCCCCTGGGCTTTCTGCCAGAAAGAAGGGTGCAGATAGTGATGGCATCGTCGAATTCGTCGAGGCTCTCGCAGACGATGGCGCCGGTCTGTGTAAAAAGCTCCCTCGTGACGGGCCAGTCGCCGGCTATGCTCGCCGTGTGGCTCGCGGCGGCCCCCGCCCCGGCGCTTGTCCTGCCTGCGCGATAGAAGATCACCGTCCTTCCCGATTCGGCGATTGTCTTGGCCGCCCGCAAAGTCTTGAGGCCGTCAAGGGCCTTGAAGCCTTCGACGTAAACGGCGAAAACCCTGATCTCCTCGTCATCGCTTAAATATTCCAGATAATCGCCAATGGTCAGGTCCATCTGGTTGCCCAGGGTGATCACGTACTCAGGGTTGATGTCGGGATGCTTGGATATGCGCGTTATGGAAAACGCACCCGACTGGGAGATCACCGCGAGAGGAGCAACCCTGCCTTTGGGCATCGGCAGCTTGTGCTCGGGTATGAAAAGGGTGTTGTACTTGCCCGATACCGACCGTATGCCGAGACAGTTTCCCCCGTTGATGAGAGGGCCCGCTCCGCGCGACCTGGCATCGCCGAGTGCTTTGCGCATCTGGGCGACGATTGCTTCCGAGCCCGATTTTTCCTCGAGTCCTCCCGGGATGACGATGACCGACCATGCCTTGTCGCTCTCCGCGATGCGGGCGATTGTTTTGGGCGTTCCCGAAGCGGGAATGACGAGGACGAAAAGATCGACCTTTTCAGGAAGTTGTGCGATATCGGGTACGCAGCGGCACCCATCGATCGACGAAGCGCCGGGTTTGACTATATAGATGCGCTCGGCATCGAAACCGTTCTCGAGAAGATTGCGAAGGATGATACGCCCGTTGTTCATGCCTTTTTCGGAGACCCCGATGATGGCGGCGCTCTTTGGCTCGAGGATGTGGCCGATGTTTTCGACGGGGCGACTGTCCTGCGCCGCGTTGTGCGGCATAGCGTCGACGGTTGAGGTGAGGCCTATAGAAGCGAAATCCTTCAGCTTCACGAGGCAGTCGAGAGCGACGAGGTGGCTGGACGCTCCGGGATCCTTGCGGATGACCATCGGGTTGACCTCGAATTCGGATACTCCTGAGGCCGCGAGGGCTTCCGAAGCATCTATGAACTTCATGAGGGCGTCGACGAGTTCCTCGCCGGAAATGGAAGGCTTCGTGTTTCGCAGGCCCGCGCTGACGAGGCCGTAGACGAGGCTTCCCTCCAGCGCTTTGCGGACGGTTTCGCGCGTCGCGGTGCGCGGCGAGAAGCAGAGATTGGCCGATCCCGGCTTGAAGCTTCCCGCCATGAATTCCGTATATATGCCTCCCGGTCCAAAACTCACCACGGGGCCGAAATCGGGGGTGAAGCGGTAACCGAAAATCATTTCATGACCCAAGCGGGGCTCGAACTGCACGAATTCGTTGATCGTGTAGCCTTCCACCGCGAAGGCGGTGAAGCGCGCCTCCATACTCCTGATGGCTTCGAGGATGACCTGGGTTTCGTTGGCCACGATGGCGACCCCGCCTGCCTCGGTCTTGTGCAGGATGTCGGGGCTTATCACCTTGACGACGGCGCGTGGCCCCTCAAAAAAAAGGCTGGGGGAACTGTCGGGGATTTTTCCGGAAGCAGCGCCCGCTGGAGCATTCGTCCCTGGCGGGGAGTGGGCAAGGGCGGCATAGGCGGCCGACGAGGCCACAAAATGGTGCCGCGGCGCCGCGACGCCCATAGCTTCCAGCATCGCGATCCCCTCCACCTCGGTGAGGGCGTCGCGGCCTTCGGCCTTGGCCCTCGCCAGGATGGCGGCGAAGCGCGCGGCAAGTCCTACCTGGTCTGGGCTGAGAGAATAATCAGCCCGCATAGTGCGTTTGGCCATCTTTGAATGCCCTTATGTTTGCCTGGAGGATGGCTTCGCCCTTGCGGGCGAAGAGTTCGACTATCTGTTTTTCTATGGCTTCGGCAGGAACCGGCATCAGGTCTACCGCTGCCCCGACAAGGACGACATTGGCCGCCTTGGCGCTGCCCGCCGCTTTGGCCAGGGACTCCGCGTCAAGGAGCCTTCGCCTCGGAAACTTTTCCAGCTCGGCCACGACGAGGCCGATATCCGGATAGTCGGGAATATTTCTGATCGGAGTGGTGGAGGCGACGATGACCCCGCGCTCCGCCGAGAGCCAGGGAATATAGCGCAGGGCTTCCAGAGGCTCGAAGGCGAGGATGAGATCGGCGCATCCCCTGGGGATGGTTGGACTCTGTATCTCCTTGTCGGAAATGCGGAGGTGGGCGAGAACCTCGCCGCCCCGCTGCGCCATCCCATGCACTTCCGATTGCTTCACCAGGAAGCCCGAAGCCATGGCCGCGCGGGCGATGACCACGGCGACGGAGAGCCCGCCCTGGCCCCCCACGCCAGCCAGGATTATATTGTAGTTCATGACCGCCTCGCTTTCTTGAGATGCTCCAGGCACTCCCGCTTGAGGATGAGGACGGAGACCCCCTCGTGGCACAGCACCTCGCGTATCGCGGCGACATTGACTTCATGGCTTTTCCGGTGGGCTTCGAGCAGCCTTATGTGCT
>JBAQLW010000147.1:0-3521 GCA_049302175.1 Rectinemataceae bacterium | reverse complement strand
CCATGTTTACGCCGATTATGTCGGGGAGTTTATAGAGGCTCTCAAGTTGAAATCGCCCATCGTCGTCGGCCATTCCCTGGGCGGCGCCGTCGCCCAGTCTCTATCCATAAGAAAACCAGACTTGGTTGGAGCTCTCATCCTCGTCGATTCGGCATCGCCGAAAGGCCTTGTAACGCCGCGCGAACGTTATCCTTTTATCGAGATGATGAGGAAGGACAGGAGCATCCTTTCGAAAGCCCTTGCCGCCACGGTTCCAACACTGCGGGATCCGGCATTCTTCGAGAGCCTCGTCGATGACGCCGCGGCGATGGCCGAAAAAGCCTGGACGGGGAATGCCGACGCCTTGTCGAGCTTCGATATATCGGATCGCGCATCGTCCTTTGATAAACCTGTCCTCGTGATATGGGGCAAGAGCGATTTCATAATCACCGAGTCCATGGCGATGGAAACGGCAGGAGCCTATCCCAGAGGCAGGCTTGAGATTATCGAAAACGCGGGGCATTCGCTCATTGTGGAAAATCCAGGGAAGTTCATGGAACTGCTTGTGGATTTCGCGGCCAGTATCGACGGAAAAATGGAATAGGAGGCATCATGTCCAGGGTGAGCATCATCGGCGCGTACAATACAAAGTTCGGGAGCTTCGTCCAGAAAAATCGGGAGACAGGCGAGATAACGGATCTCAAGTCTATCCATGAGCTCATGATCGAAGCGGGAAGGGGAGCCCTCGCTGACGCCGGCGTTGTGGCCAAGGAAGTGGATGGCGTCTGGTTGGGCAGCTGCTCCCCCGGTCTCTTCGCCAACCAGGAACACCTGGCTGCGGCGGCTCTCGCCATTGACCCCGAAGGTCTTCGCTTCAAGTCGATGACCCGTTGCGAGGATGCCTGCGCTTCAGGCTCGGTCGCCCTCTATGACGCCATCTACGCCATCGAGGCGGGAAGGGCCAGGATAGCCCTCGTCCTGGGCGCTGAAAAGATGAATCTCCTCAATACGAAGGGCGTGACGCACGCCTTGGCCACCTGCTCCTACTGGCCCGAGGAGGGAGGGAGGGGCATGACCTTCCCCGGCCTCTTCGCCGAATACGCGAAAGGATATATCGCGCGCTACGGCTATTCGACCGAAACGCTGGCCAGGATGCTCGCGTCGGTTTCGGCGCTCTGCTACAGGAACGGCTTGGATAATCCCCTCGCCCATTTCGGCAAGGGCGGCCCCTCCGATCGCCTGGGGCTCACGACGGCCGAGGCCATCCTCGCCCTCCCCGAGGAGAAGAATCCGATGATCGCCGCCCCCCTGCGTCTCCACGACTGTTCCCTCGTGACGGACGGGGCCGCCGCCCTCGTGATCATGCGGTCGGAGGACGCTGCCGCGAGGGGTGGCAAGAGGGTGAAGGTGGCAGGTATCGGCCACGCCAACGAATTCATGCCCATTTCGAGGCGAGCCAACATGCACGAACTCATCGCGGGGAAGGAAGCCGTTCGCAGGGCTTTCGCCGAGGCTGGTATCGGCGCCGCCGACATAGACATCGCAGAGGTACACGACTGTTTCACCATCAATCAGATTCTCTGCACGGAAGCCCTCGGCCTTTCAGCCGACGGGAGGGCGGGATATGACTACATGGAAGGGCGCTTCGACAGGGAGGATCCACAATGCAGCGTGAACCTCTCGGGAGGGCTCAAAGCCAAGGGGCATCCCGTCGGCGCGACAGGCGTCTCGATGCACGCGCTTTTGTACAAGCAGCTCTCGGGCGATCCTATCGGCGCCGCCCCTTCGAAAGGACAGCCCGAGGTCGCTGTATCGTTCAACGTCGGAGGAAGCGCGGCGACTAACTGCGTCACCGTTCTCAGGAGGGAATAAACAAATTCCCCCCCCGTTCTATATATGCGTTTCCTCTTTTCTTGCGAGTTCCGCTATCTTGCGGCCTGGCGCCACACCCTGAGGGCAGCACCTGCTGCATTCGAAAGCCTTTTCGCAGGCTTTTGTTCCCTCTAGGCTGTCGGCGATAGACTTCATCTCCTTTGATCGTTCGGGATGCTTTTCCATCTCGACGGCGACGGCGGCGAGGGCGGCGGGGCCGATAAAAGGCTGGGGCGCGGGGCAGGCGGCCACGCAGACACCGCATTCGATGCAGTTCTCGAGGCGGCTTCCGCCTCCTTCATTCTCGGCAGGCCTCATATAATCAGTTTCCGGGAGCGCGTCGAAAAAAGAGCCTGGCCAGACGGCAATCCCCTCAATCTCCATCATTTTTGCCAAAGGTTCGAGGAGGATAGTGTCCGACGCCAACTCGCCCACAGTGGTAAGGCACAGAAGGCGAGGCTTTCCGTCGATCATGGCCCCGCAGCTGCCGCAGGAGCCGTGATGGCAGGAATGCCGGTAGAGAAGGTCGGGTTTTTTGTCCTTTCTGATCGTTTCCAGTATGTCGAGGAGGGTTTCGGAAGGCAGGGCTTCGATCGAGAACCGAATTTCATGTCTGCGATCCTTCAGAATCACATCGATGTTCATCGCTCCGCCCCCCGGTACCAGAGGCGCCATGACGGCAATCTGAAGTGGCTTGTCCTGCATTCGCTGGCCACGCCTGCTCTCGAGCAGAGGAGGTCGGCTGTCTTTTCCGCCATGGCTCTGAGGACGGTAGCTTTTCCGCCTATAACAGTGAAGAAGCCCGCGATGCCCTCATCCTCGCCGTGGTCGAGAACCTGGAAATCCCTGCTCAAGCCTCGGGCTTCGGCTTCCGCCTCGGCAGCGGCTGCGGCCGAGGCCAGGGGACTATCGGCGGCCATCCTCTTCCCCGCGAGAGGTCTGGCAGCGGCCCATGCCGCGTGGAGAGGGAGGAGGTCGAAACCGGGAAGGAGCTCGGCTCCCGCCCGACGCAGGAATTCGATTTCTTCCCTGGAAGGCAGAATGCCCTCGGGGGAATCGACGGTGCGTTGCGTCGTTCCGATGATGGAAAGACCGCGCTGGGGCACGAGAATATCGCCGTCGCCGGGCGGCCTCAAGCGGCTGATGACGTGATCGACGAGTCTGGCCTTGACGGCCACCATGGCGCCAGGGGCGGGCACTATGGGGATGGATATCCCCGCGAGATCGCCGATCTTCCCCGCCCAGGCTCCCGTCGCGCTCACGGCCATATCGCAGTCGATCCTGAGCTCACGGCTCGATTCCGCGGCCGCAGCTCCGGCGCCCAGATCCCTCGTCATCACGGCGCGCAGCCTGCCGCCCGAAATATCGAAGCCCGTCACCTTGTGCCAGGGGAGGATGCGCGCGCCCAGAAGCTTCGCGGCCGCGGCGAACATCAGGGCAAGCCTGAATGCGTCGAAACTGCCGTCGGGGACGGCTACGGCCGCCTTCACGCCTTGAGAGAGCCGCGGTTCCATGGCCTTGAGCCTCTCCACGTCGAATGAAGAGGCTGGTATCCCAGCCTCAACGCAACGCTCTACGAAGCTTTCCTGGAGGGCTGCTTCCTCATCATCCAAGGCGACGAAAAAGCCGCCGTTGTATTCGATGCAGCCGCCAGCGATCCTGGAGAGGAT
>JBAQLW010000146.1:0-5888 GCA_049302175.1 Rectinemataceae bacterium | reverse complement strand
TTCATACTGAATACCCCATCTTCTTCAGGTGTTCGTCGACACGAGCAGAAAGGGTTTCGACTTCAGCGATCAGCGCCGGGAGTGGTTTCTCATAGCGCTCGGCCAACTCCTTGATCCGCCTGGTGAGCGCTTGGCTGACGCGGTCCAATTCTCCCTGTACGGCTGTAGCCGCGGCCGACATCAATTTATCGCGGATCGCGAGGGATTTGATCTCGGCTTCCGAAAGCTGGCGATACCTGATGGCGACTTTCGCGTCGAGGCTTCGCTGCGCATCCTTGAGCTTCCTGCCCGCCGCGGATTCCTGCTCGATCAGGTCGAGATACTTCTCGAGAACCTTGCGTTCCTCCGCCGAATCCTTGTCGGTCTTGATGTCCTTGAGCCGATCCTTAACGCTCTTGGCGGTGAGCTTGCCCTTGTCGGTCTTGGCTTCCGTGAGCAAGCCCTCGTCGCCGCCATGCTCCTCGTCCATTTCCTCCATCAACCTCGATACAGCATCGTACTCGGCTTCGAGCCCGTCGAGGGCTGCCTTATCCGTTGCGAACCAGCGGTCGACGATCAGCTCGGCGGGGATGAGATCGGTGTTGGGCTTTCCGTCGGTGATGCCCGTCCAGCCATCCTGGGCGATCTGCCAGATGTCATCCTGGAGGGTGTTGGCCCAGTAATCCATCAGGCTCTGGTAAATATCGTAGGGGTCGACGAGGGGCGCCGTCGCGAAAGCTTCCAGAAGGCTCTCGGACAGGTTTTCGATCAAGGATTTGGGGTGGACCCCCTTGGTGATGCCTTCAAGCAGGGGGATCGTCGCGAATTTCCAGGCTTCGAACAGTGCGGTTATTCGCTCATTAAAGGCAGTGAATTCGGGATGATCGAAGATGACGGATTTGATCGCGCTCGGCTCGACCTTCAACAGCGCATAGCCCGGACGCCCCGAATCGGCGAAGAGTTCGCGCCGCACCGCCGGAAACACGTCCCAGTACGCGGAGAGCTCATCGATGTCGCGCTCGGGAATGCCGCCTTTCAGGTGTGCCTCGATGTCCTGCAGGTCCTCGGGTTCGGAGGCGTCGATGTAACGGGGAAGATTGAGGTTGAAGTCGTTCTTCTCGATTTCGGTGGTAGGCACCATGCGTGAGTATTTGGGGAGTTCGACCTGGCGGGTGAAGGTGTCGACGATCTTGTGGATGTCCTGTTCGCGCAGTCGGTTCTTGGGGCCATCCTTGGCGAACCCCCTGGAAGCGTCGATCATGAAGATGCCCTTGCGGGCGACGGCGCCTTCCTTGTCCAGAACGAGAATGCAGGCGGGGATGCCGGTTCCGTAGAAGAGGTTCGCGGGGAGACCGATGATGCCCTTGATGAAGCCCCGGCGGATCAGATTTCTGCGGATGTCGGCCTCGGCGTTGCCGCGGAAAAGGACGCCATGCGGATGGATGACAGCGCCTTTGCCTGTACTCTTCAGGCTCGCGAGGATATGGAGGAGGAAGGCGAAGTCCCCGTTCTTGGGGGGCGGGACGCCATACTCGAAACGGCCGTAGGGATCGTTCGAAGGATTGAGCCCCGTGGTCCAGGATTTGTTGGAGAAGGGGAAATTGGCGACGACGAAGTCGAACTTCTTGAGTTGGCCATTGGTTTCCTTGAACTGGGGAGAGGACAACGTGTTGGCCTGCCGGATTTCGGCCTCGGGACAGTCATGCAGGACCATGTTCATGCGTGCGAGGGCGGAGGTGGCGTTGTCCATCTCCTGGCCGTACAGCGCCAGGTTGAGGCCTGTGCGCTGTTTTGCCTCGTCGTGTGCTTTGAGAAGGAGCGAGCCCGAACCGCAGGTCGGGTCGTAGATGCTCATCGTCGGATCGGTGGCGCTCCCCAGGCCGATGACTTTGGACATCACCCGTGAGACCTCGGCCGGCGTATAGAACTGGCCTTTGCTCTTGCCCGACTCGGTGGCGAAATGGCGCATGAGGTATTCGTAAGCGTCGCCCAGGAGATCGTCGCCCTCGGCGCCGTTCCTCCCGAAATCGATGCCCTCGAAGATGGCGACCAGCTTTGTCAGCCTGTCGACCATCTCCTTGCCCTTGCCGAGCTTTTCCTCGTCGTTGAAGTCGGCGAGGTTTATGGCGCCCTTCAGCTGTTCGTTGGCGTCGGCCAGGCGGCCGATGATCTTGTTGATCCTGTCGCCTATCTCCTTGTCATTCTTGGCGGTCACCATGTCGGCGAATCCGCCCCCGGGCGGAACGACGAGCAAGGCCCTCGGATCGCCTGAGTAGCGGTCCGACACATACTTCATGAAAAGAAGGACGAGGACGTAGTCTTTGTATTGGGATGCGTCCATCCCGCCCCTGAGCTCGTCGCAGGACTGCCAAAGGGAGGAATAGAGTTCGGATTTTTTCAGGGCCATGAATGCTCCACGTGTTTGCTGCGAGTATGTATACCGCTCATTGCGTTTCGATGTCTCATTATTATATCATCCTTTCACGTTGCGGCGCCCCTAAAAAGCGCAGGAGTTTTCCGATGAAGAACCTGTTCCGCATCAGTGTTTTTACCATCATCGCTCTCAATCTGGGCGGGACACTCTTCGGCTCTGAACCGGGCCTTCTGCTATTCCTCGCCGCCACGGCGGCCCTCGTGTCGGGTTTTCCCTTGATGAGCAAGGGTTTCCAGAAAGCCGCGGGGGTTTTCCTTACCCTGGGGATAGCCATGCTCGCCTTCAGCCACCAGCCGTGGGATCGCTGGGTGGAGGCCGCCTCGTCCATGACCAATATCATCGCCATCGTGGCTGTTATGCAGTTTTTCACCGTGCCGATCAGGGTGGGAGGCTACGATAGGGCGATAAAATCCTGGATGGATGGTCGATTCAGGAAAAAATCCTCGCTCTTCCTCTTCATGACCTTCACGATCCACATTCTGACGAGTTTTCTCAACCTGGGCTCCCTTCCCGTGACGGTAGGCCTCTTCGAGGCGACGCTGAAAGCCCGCGTCCCTGACTGGAAGCGCTTTTTCGCCAGGGCCGCCACGCGCGGCTACGTCCTCGCGGCGCTATGGTCGCCTGGAGCCGTAAACCTCTATCTGGTAGTGCAGGCGAGCGGACTGACATGGTCGAAGGTCTTCCTGCCCGGCTTCATCCTCGCCTGCCTTGGCATGGGCGTGTCCTATCTCGTGGAAGTCTTCGGTACCCATAGAAATGAGGAGCTGAAGGCGGAGTGCCGCGACATCGAGGTTCCCGTCGGCGCCGATGCGCCTTTTGGCCAAGCGCCGGGGCTGGAAGCGAAGGCGGGCGGAGGACAAATCCTCCACGTCATCGCCGTGGCGGGGGGTATCGTCGCGGGCTCCATCGTCGGATTACATCCATTCATCACTATCGTGCTTTTCGGAAAGATCCTGTCCTATATAGCCCTGCCCATCCCGCCCATCACTGTCGCCCTCGCGCTCGCCGTCGGAGGGGCGGCAGCCTACATGGTCACGCCCTTCGCGGGCGTCATAATGACCATATCCAGGCTCATAGACACCAAGGCCGTCGACGTCGCCCTGCGCTGGAACTGGCGCTTCAGCATCCTCTTCTTTGCCGCCGGGCTGGTCTACGCTTTTGGTTGGGGAGCTTTGTTCGGCTGAGTCTGATGTTCTCTGACATCTTCTGAGTTGTCAGGTCAATATTCCCGCCGACAATGATATACTGTCGTAACCGAAGGAGGGGGAATGGACAATCTTGGGACCTTGAACAGGTTTATTGACAAGATCGATACTATCCCCGCCTCTGCCGCCTGGTATTTAGCCGATCTGGGTGAGGCTAAGGGTTTACAGGAACTCTACACTCGGCAATATCCCCAAACACTCAAAAGCCTCAAGAAGTTCGCCATCATTGAAAGCGCAATTTCGTCTAATCGGATAGAAGGCGTTGAGATAGACAAGAATCGCGTCCTTCCCATTCTCGCGGGCAATGCCCGGGCGAGCGATCGGGATGAAGAGGAAGTGCAAGGCTATAAAAAGGCGTTGGACAAGGTTTTTTCGGGGTTTCTCGACGCTCAGCTGGATGAAAAGTCTATCTGCACTTTGCATTCGCTTTTACGGGGCGATGTCTGGGATTCTGGAATCTACAAGGATAAAGACAGCGACATCATCGAGACCTATCCC
Source organism: Rectinemataceae bacterium (assembly GCA_049302175.1). GTDB lineage: Bacteria > Spirochaetota > Spirochaetia > Treponematales > Rectinemataceae > CAYXUF01. The sequence continues at coordinate 1,772 of JBAQLW010000146.1, read as the reverse complement.
GATGGAAGATCGCGTCTGCGTTTCAAGACTGTCTCTGCAGCGGAAACACCCAGTGCGATGGCGCATTTGATCTCGGATTATGTCCGCTGCGTAAAAGAGGACGTCGCCCATCCCCTCCTTTTTATCACCGCGTTCAATCTCGATTTTCTTTGCATCCATCCCTTCCGCGACGGAAACGGACGCGCGTCCCGACTTCTGCTGGTAGGGATGCTTCTTTCTCAAGGTTATGACGTTGGTCGGTATATCAGTATTGAACGTCTTATCGAAGAAAACAAAGAGCGCTACTACGAGACTTTGGAGCTGTCTTCCAAAGGTTGGCATGAGGGCAGCCACGATCCATGGCCATACATCAACTACTTGCTCTTTATTCTAAAAGCCGCTTACAAGGAATTCGCTCAACGGGCAGCTACAGTTCGCCCGGAGCGTGGCGACAAACATAGCCGAATACTTGAAGCTTATTCGTCGCTTCCAGAGAATTTTGCCCTTGTTGATCTTGTCGCTCGATGTCCTGGTATAAGTCCAGAGACTGTCCGAAAATTCATTAAGGATCAAAAGCGCGAAGGCAAGGTCGAGATTCTCAAAGCCGGACGAGGCGCGATCTGGAAAAAACTTGGTAATTAGGTACTGGTAATCTAATTAGGTATTTAATTAGGTACTATAGAACTCCGGCCTGCGCTCCGCGAAGACGTCGTTCATGGCGTTGATGCGCTTGTTCCGCGCGAGGCTGGGGTCGATATCGGCGACGAGGACGGCCTCCTCGGTCTTGGGTCCGCGCAGGAGGTACTCTCCCTTGGGCGATACGAGGACCGACTCCCCCGTGAAGGTGAGGGCTTCGGCCTCGCGGGCCTCGGTGCCTACGCGGTTGGCCGTGGCGATGTAGACGCGGTTCTGGAGGGCTTGGGCGAAGTCGGCCTGCTGGCAGGAGGGCATCACCAGGTTGGAGCAGTGAGCGATGATGTCGGCGCCAGCGAGGGCCAAGGTCCGGAAACTCTCGGGGAAGAACCAGTCGAAGCAGATGGCCATGCCCACCTTAGTCCCCCTGAATTCGAAAAGGGTGAAGCCCAGGTCGCCCGGTGCGAAGAAGAGTCTTTCCTTGTAGAAGAGATGGGTTTTTCGGTACAGGTATTCCCTCCCGTCGGGAAGGATGGCGAGGGAAGAGTTGTAGAGCCTGCCATCGGCGGCCTTTTCGGGAAAGCCGAAGACGATTCCAGCGTCGAGCTGTCGCGATGTTTTCCTGAAAGCGTTGATCGACTCGCTCTCAAGCGGATCGGCGAGGTCGGCAGCTTCCTCCACGGAAACGAACTGGTAGCCCGAGTAGGACAACTCGGGGAGGATGTAAAGGTCGATCGGCGCCGATGAAGTCCGCGCCTCGGCGTCCGTCAGCGCCGCTGAATCCATCAGCGCGATGAGCGATTCCACATTGGCTTTTTTCTCGCCGAAAACGGGGTGGTTCTGTACCAGGGCTACGCGCATGGCTCCTCCTCTCCAGCAATCCTTATCTACTCATCCTTGTCGAAAGGCATGCCCAGCGCCGCGGGGGGCGTGGCGTTGAGCGCCATCAGAACCTTCGCCAAGTCGCGCCGCACGGATTCGGGCAGCCGCGAGAGAGTTCTCTCCACCCACTCGGCGTTGCTGATGTTGACGAGGAGGAGGGTGAGGATCATGAGGGGGAAGGGCGCGACCTGCAGCACCTGCGAGGGGACGTTGGGCATGAGTGGCTGCAGCACAAGGCCGAGCCACTGCAGGAGCGAGAAGAAATACGCCCCGATCGC
>JBAQLW010000145.1:0-8228 GCA_049302175.1 Rectinemataceae bacterium | reverse complement strand
CCCGAATCCCTCGATCCGGAACTGCGGGTCGCGGCCCTCCAGGCCCTCGGCTTCGCCCCGGCTTCAGGAACCGATTCAGCTTCGGGAGCCGATCCTTCGGCCGACAGGCTGGACAGACTCCTCGCCTGGGCAGCCGAAAAGGGCGGGAAAAAATCGGGAACCGCGCAGATGCCTCCAGCCGCCGGCGGAACGGAAGTCCCCGAAACACCGGCCGCCGCGCTCGCCGCCGCACTGCATCGCGGCGACGCGGCGCGCGCCGAAATCGAAGGCAAAAAAGTCGCGGAGAGCGACGGAGCCGACAGACTCACCTCGATCGTGTCCTCCTCTATGGCTGAGTCGGGCCGGCTCTGGAATGAAGGCCGCCTCTCACTTCCTCTCGTGCTGAGGTCGGCCGAGGCGGCGAAGCGGGCCCTGGCCGTCGTCGCCGCGACCTCTACCGAAAACTCCAAGGGCACGATCGTGATGGCTACCGTCAAAGGCGATCTTCACGACATCGGAAAGAACATCGTATCGGCCATTCTCGCCTGTTCGGGCTGGCGGATCATCGATCTCGGAACGGACGTGTCCGCAGCTGCCATAACGGACGTGGCCGCCGTCGCCATCACGGACGCGGCCAGAAGCAGCGGCGCTGTCGCCATCGGCCTCTCCGGCCTTCTCACCCGCTCCCTCACCGAGATGAAGTCCATATGCGAGGCACTTGAAGCATCGGGCTCGAAAAGCCTCGTCCTCTGCGGAGGAGCCGCTGTCGAACCCTCCTTTGTCGCCCGGGAAGTCGAACCGAAACATCCCGGACTTGTGCGCGCGTGCAAGGACGCCTTCGACGCCGCCACCGTCCTGGAAGCCTTCATGGATTCCGAAAGCTCAGGCCTGACGAAGGAACCCTCAAGGGCAAATATCGGGCGCCCCGATGCCAGGCGAAGCCGCCCCATAGAGCCAAAAACGAACCCGGCATTCAAACCGCCCTTTATCGGTCCCTCCGAGGCCCTTTCGATCCCCTTCGCGGAACTTGTTGCGCTCATGGAACGAAAGGTCCTCTACTCGTCCCGCTGGGGCTACCGCCGGGATGAATACGATGAAGCCGAGCGCGAACTGGAAGGGCTTCTCCCGGAAGCCGAAAGGCTTGCGGCGCCGATGGCTGTCTACGGTTACTTCCCCTGCAAGCGCGCGGGAGAAACCATCCTCACCGTCCAGTCCGCCGACAGGCAGAAGGTCCTCGAACTGCCCTTCCCCGCCGAGAAGGAAGGAGCCCATAGGACGATTGCCGCCTACTTTTCGCCCGAAAAAGACGCGATCGCCTTTTTCGCCGTGACGGCGGGGCAAGGCATCGCCCGCGCCGCCCGCACCCTCAAGGACGAAGGGAAGCTCGAAGCCTACTGGCGCCTCCATGGTCTCGGTTCGGCTTTGGCAGAGGCCGCCGCCGAGTGGGCTCATGACAGGATAGCTGCCGACCTGGCGGCGGCCGGCGCGCAGACCCGCGGGCGGCGCTATTCCTTCGGCTTCCCCGCCTGCCCGGGCACCGAATTCCAGGATCCCCTCCTCGAGCTCCTGGCCGCCTCGCGCATCGGCATCTCGGCCACCCCCGGCCACCAGCTCGACCCCGAACACTCGGTCACCGCCTTCGTCGTGGCGCGGCCCGACGCGATCTATTTTGAAACTTGACGATGACCCATCGCGAAGCTGTATATTTTCATACCTATGAAATACGCCAAAAGCATCACTGAACTTGTCGGCAATACTCCTCTCATCCAGGTAAAAGCGCCGGGCGCCGCCCCTGGAACGATCATCCTGGCCAAACTCGAGTCCTTCAATCCGTTTTCGAGCGTGAAGGACCGCATCGGTCTCGCCATGATAGAGGACGCCGAAAACCGCGGCATTCTCAAACGGGGCAGCGTCATCGTCGAACCGACCTCGGGCAACACGGGAGTCGCCCTGGCCGCGGTGTCCGCGGCCAAAGGCTACCGCATCATCCTCACCATGCCCGACACTATGAGCATTGAACGCCGCAAGCTTCTCGCGGCCTACGGGGCCGAACTCGTTCTCACCGAGGGCGCCAAGGGAATGAAGGGGGCCATCGCCAAGGCCGAGGAAATCGCCAGGACCACGCCCGGTTCTTTTATACCGATGCAGTTCGACAACCCAGTGAATCCCAGGATCCATCGCACAGCCACCGCCGAGGAGATATGGCGCGATACCGAGGGCGAGGTGGACATCGTGGTGGTCGGGGTGGGAACGGGAGGAACCATCACCGGCGTCGCATCGGCGCTTAAATCGAGGAAACCGGAACTCAAAGCCATAGCCGTTGAACCAGCGGACTCGCCCGTTCTTTCCGGCGGCCAGGCCGGCCCGCACAAGCTCCAGGGCATCGGCGCTGGCTTCGTGCCCTCCGTCTTCGATCCAGGCATTGTCGACGAGATAATCCAGGTAAAGCACGAGGATGCGGGCAGGGTAGCGCGCGACCTCGCCAGATTCGAGGGAATTCTTGTCGGAATATCATCCGGAGCGGCGCTCTGGGCCGCCCTCAAGGCAGCAGCCCGACCGGAGAACGCCGATAAGACTATCGTCGTCATACTCCCAGACTCTGGCGAACGCTACCTGTCGACCTGGCTCTTCGAAGAACCGTCATAGGCTTTGATTTCACCTCGATCCAGCCCGTGCTGGCCGTCTACGTGAAAGCCTCTACCGGTGGCAACCGCTACGACTACCCAAGCCCCGAAGTATACGGCGATACCGGACTCACTTCCACAACCGAGGACGACGATTCCTATACTTCGATAACCTCATCGGCGCCACGACCTACACGGTTATTTATGACAGCGATACATGGTCCCGAATTCCGCTTCCTTCAGCGCGCAACGCCACTTGCCCAGCCTGCTTCACGCCGCTATTCTTCATGCATGGAAATCCCCCTTTCCCTCAGAAAAACGGCCGATGGCAGCCTTGTTTACGGCATTCCTCTCTGGTACCGCGTCATGACGGCGGCCTTGATAGCCGTCATGGCTTCAGGCGTCTTTATCGCGGGCAGCGCGCCCGGTCTCATCGGTTGGATCGTTCTCGCCCTCCTTCTCCTGGGCTTCGTCTATGACGAACGCTGGATCATCGATCCCAAGGCTAGAGTGATTCGACATTACGGGGGTCTCTGGCCTTTCGCCCGCGCGATGAGGGTGGATTTCGACGATATCGAAGGGTTCAGCCTGCGAGCCTTCGCCCGCGGCACCGTGCCCGGCTCGGAAAGCGAGACCAAAGAGCAGGAAAAAGCCTTTGCCATGATGAATGGCAAGGATGCGGACAGGGGAGAAAAGGTCTCGCTTTTCAGGTCGATGGGGCGAAAACCTTACATCAACCTCCTCGTCAACACCGAGTCGGGCGACACCTACCTCGTCGACACCCTCCCCGCCCGCCGCGCAGGCAGGCTGAAGAAGGTTGGAGAAGCGATGGCGGCGGCCTGCGGGGCCGGGTTTCTGGAGAGAGGTTAGGCGCGGCTTCTGCGGCGGCAAATGAAGGAGGGCGGCCTAAAAGTTCACTCCGGTTTGTGGTAGAGGAAGCAGGCCACCTGGTGGCCGGATTCCGTCTCCTTCAGCTGAGGCCTGACGGCCTTGCATACGTCCATCCGCTTCGAGCAGCGATCGTAGAAGTAGCAGCCGGGGCGCTGCTTGTCCGGCGAGGGCACATCGCCCGTGAGGATGATGCGCTGGCGTTTGGCCTCGATCTTGGGATCGGGGATGGGCGCTGCGGAAAGCAATGCCTGGGTATAGGGATGCATCGGCTTCTTGTACAGATCCTTCGAGCCCGAAATCTCGACAATGAGCCCCAGGTACATGACAGCCACCCTGTCGGAGATGTACTGGATGACGGCGAGATCATGGGCGATGAAGAGATAGGTTAGCCCGAACTCGGCTTGGAGATCCTTGAAGAGGTTGAGTATCTGGGACTGTATGGAGACGTCGAGGGCCGATACAGGCTCGTCGCAGAGCATGAGGTCGGGCTGGAGGGCGAGTGCCCTCGCTATGCCTATTCTCTGCCGCTGTCCGCCGGAGAACTCGTGGGGATAACGGTTCTTGAAGAAGCGCGAAAGCCCCACCCTCTCCATCAGCTGCTCCACCCTGTCGTTGCGCGCTTCGGTGCTCATGTCGAGAAGTCCACGCTGCTGGAATATCCGCATCGGCTCGGCGATGATCTCGCCGGAGGTCATGCGCGGATTGAGGGATGCGTAGGGATCTTGGAAGACCATCTGCATGTTCTTGCGCGCGGCGAGAAGGTCGTGGGAATTCATCTTCGTGAGATCCTTCCCTTTGAGCCACACTTCGCCCGCGGTCGGTTTGTAAAGCTGGGCTATGGCCCGTGCTGTCGTGGATTTTCCGCAGCCCGATTCGCCCACGAGGCCGAGGGTCTCGCCCTGCTTGATTTGGAAGTCGACGCCGTCCACCGCGTAGATGAAGCCTTTGCTGTTCGAAAGGAATCCCCCCTTGGTGGGAAAGTGCATCTTGAGACCCTTCACGTCGAGAAGCGTATTCCGGTCACTCATTTCTTTTCCTCCGAATAGAGCCAGCACGAGACGGCGCGGCCGTTCTCGAGACGGGCTGATGCCGGATACTTCTTCCTGCAAATATCCATCGCCTTTTCGCAGCGAGGATAGAAGGGACAGCAGTCGGGCAGGTCGATCACGTTGGGTGGCTGGCCCTGGATGGAGTAGAGGCGCTCGGTGTTTTCCCTGTCGAGACGAGGAACGGAACGGATGAGGCCGACGGTATAGGGATGCTTGGGATCCTCGAAAATCACGTCGGTGGGACCGCGCTCGACGATGCGCCCGGCGTACATCACGCAGAGGGTATCGCACATGCCGGCCACCACGCCCAGGGAGTGGGTTATCAGGATCACCGCCGTTCCAAGCCGCTTGGTGAGTTCCTTTATGATCTCGAGGATTTGGGCTTGAATAGTGACATCGAGGGCGCTTGTGGGCTCGTCGGCGATGAGGATCTCGGGATTGCAGGAGAGGCTCATGGCTATCATGACGCGCTGTCGCATGCCGCCCGAGAACTGGTGGGGATACTGGTCGATGCGCTTTTCTGGCGCGGGGATGCCAGCGAGCTTAAGCATCTCGATGGCCTTCGCCTTGGCGGTTGCCTTGTCGAGCCCCTGATGGAGGACGATGGTTTCGATCATCTGGGTCGATATCCTCAAAAAAGGATTGAGGGAGGTCATCGGGTCCTGGAAGATCATCGAAATCTTGTTGCCCCGTACCTGGCGTATCTCGGCCTGGGGCATGGCGAGAAGGTCCTTGTCGTGGAAGAGAACCTGGCCGCCGGCGATCTTGCCGGGAGGCATGGGGATGAGGTTGATGACCGAGAGGTTCGTGACGCTCTTGCCCGAACCGGACTCGCCTACGATGCCCAGGGTCTCGCCCTTGTGCAGGTCGAAACTGACGCCGTCCACGGCCTTCACGAGGCCCTCGTCGACGGTGAAATAGGTTTTCAGGTCTTTGACCTGGAGAATGACTTCATTGGTCATGGCTTCGCTGCTCCTTGCTCAGGTTCGGTTCTTGCTCTGCGGATCCAGGGCGTCGCGGAGGCCGTCGCCCAGAAAGTTCATGCAGAACAGGAAGAGTGTCATCTCGATCGCGGGCGCCAGGAGCTGCCAGGGATAGAGTTCCATCGTGTTGGCGCCCTCGCTGACGAGGGAGCCCCAGGAAGAGAGCGGGGCCGAAACGCCCATGCCGAGGAAGGAGAGGAAGGACTCGCTCATGATGAAGCTCGGCAGGGAGAGGCTCGTGAAGACTATGATGATGCCCAGGGCGTTGGGCAGAAGGTGCCTGAAGATGATCCTTCCCGGTCCCGCCCCCATGGAGCGCGCCGCCTCGACGAACTCCGAATTCTTGAGGCTGATAATCTGGCCGCGCACGACGCGGGCTATCGTCAGCCAGGATACCAGCGCTATTCCGATGAAGAGGATGACGACCGAGTCCTGCCCCTCCCTCCTGAAGAGCGCCATCAGAATGATGACAATGAGCATGTAGGGGAGACCGTACATGATGTCCACGAAGCGCATTATGAGGTTGTCGAGCCATCCGCCGACATAGCCTGAAATCGCCCCGATGATGACGCCCACAAGGACGGCCGTGAGCGTGCCGATGAGCCCCACCATCATCGAGATGCGCGCGCCGTAGATGGTCTTGGAGAGCATGTCGCGGCCGAGGTAATCCGTCCCGAAGATGTAGACCTTCTTGTTGTCGGGATTGGTATCCATCTCGATCTTCATAGTCTCGATTTCAGCCAGTGCCCGCTCGAGATCGGGCTTCAGGCTGTCCATCCCGTCGTCGATCCTCTCCTGGAGGAGCTCGGCGTGGGCTTCGAGATTGCTGAGGGCTATCACGCCCGCTGGCTTGAAGGAGGGGGGCAGATTCGTATGGGTCAGAACCTGGATCCTGTAATCATGGAAAGGAAGCAGCGGAGCCGCGATCGCAACAATGGCGTAGAATATGACGATCCAGAGGCTCGCCAATGCCATCTTGTTGCGCCTGAGCCTCTTCCACGCGTCGGCCCAGAGGGAGATCGGCTTCATCTCCTGATTGAATTCGTTTACCGTATTTCCTTTGTTTTGTGCCATGCCGGTTCTTCCTCACTTGTACGAGATACGCGGGTCGAGGAACCCGTACACGATATCGACCACGAAGTTCATGGTGACGAGTATCAGCGAATACATTATGACTTCGCCCATGATGAGGGTGTAGTCCCTGTTGATGGCCGACTGGACGAATACCCTGCCGATGCCGGGAATGGCGAAGACGGACTCGACGACGAGGGAGCCCGTGATGATGCCCGAGAAGGCCGGCCCGAGGTAGGAGACCACGGGGAGGAGGCCTCCCTTGAGCACGTGCTTGCCGATCACGACCCTCTCGGAAAGCCCCTTTGCCCTGGCCGTCCTGACATAGTCGGAGCGCAGCACCTCGAGGATGGAGGCGCGGGAAAGGCGGGCGAGGTAGGCGAAATAGGGGAAGGAGAGGGTGAGGGCCGGCATGATGAGGGTCTTGAGCCCGTCGCGGCTCGTTATCCAGCCCGAGATCGGCAGCCATCTGAGCTTCAAGCCCAGGACGAGCTGCAGTATCGGTCCGATGACAAAGAGAGGGACGGAAATCCCGATGACGGCGATGGACATGGCCGTGTAATCCTGCCAACGGTTCTGCTTCAGCGCCGAGATTATACCCACGCTTATGCCCGCCACAAGAGCCATGGAGAGGGCTATCGAGCCGAGCATCATCGAGTTGGGCATGGTCTGGGCAATGAGCTCGTTCACCGAGGCGTCGCGGTACCTGAAGGAAGGACCGAAGTCCCAGTGCAGGACGTCGTTGAGGTAGCGCAGGTACTGTTTGCCGAGCGGCTCGTCCATGTGGTATTTCTTGAGCAGATTCTGGAGCACCTGTTCCGGCACCTTCTTCTCGCTCGAGAAAGGTCCGCCCGGTGCGAACCGCACCAGGAAGAAACTCAAAGTCACGATCACGAACATGGTCGGGATCAGACTCAACAATCGACGGATGATGTACTTCGACATCATGCCCTCCAAATAGAGAATATCCTCCCTGAAACAAAGGGAGAAACCTGTGCCGCTGGCCGGCTTGAATGGAAATTTTCCGGATCAGGGCACAAAAAAACGGGGAGGCGCCGGAGCGCCCCCCCGTCCAAGAGGGAATTATACCCCTCCTTGGAAATTACGGCTAGACCGTAATTCTATTTCTTGTAGATGAACTTCGGAGGATGGAACCCGAGCGGGTTCGGATACCAGCCGCCCCACTTCGTGGTGTCGATCATGTCCTGGTTCGTGTAGTGGTAGATGGGAATGAAGGCCTGATCCTGGGTGAGGAGGATCTTCTCTGCTTCCATGAGCAGCTTCATACGCGCATCGCCCGTGGCGCTGACAGCGGCCGTGATGGCTCTGTCGAAAGCCGGGTTGGAATAGGCGCCGTCATTGTTGCCGCTGCCGGTGACGAAGAGGTCGAGCATGGTGTTCGGGTCGAGATAGTCGCCGATCCAGCCGTGGCGGGCGAAGACATAGTCATGCTTGGAACGGAGGGAGAGGAAGGAGTTCCACTCCATGTTCTCCACCTTGACTTCGATGTTGAGGTTCTGCTTCAGCTGCTGCTGCACGTACTCGGCGATCTTTTTGTGGCCTTCGTTCGTGTTGTAGATGTAGGTGAGGGGAGGGAAGCCCTTGCCGTCGGGATAGCCGGCCGCTGCGAG